>NZ_JAUBRK010000033.1:0-71381 GCF_036701825.1 Microcoleus sp. MOSTC5
ATGCTTTCATTAGCTTTGACTACCAAATGATATTTTATTCTTATTTATTGTACCGCATAACAGCGGAAACCGCTGTAGTTATTGGAGTTTAGACTAAAAAGTGCGATCGCACTCAAGTCTGTAGATTAATCGGCCTGACCAAATCCTGACATCATCAGTGTTGATTATCCTTAGCTGTCCTATCTAAGCTCAATTTTACTGATAACACTACATACCAACACCAATAAGTACCAATACCAAATAATCCCCCCTCTGTCAAATTAGTCATTAGCATAAATGTTAATAGATACAAAGGCAAGCCTGACTCGGGAAAACTTTCTTTAACTAGGTACTTTATACCTCTAAATATATTATTTAAAAATGACAAAATAAACAATAACAATCCGACCCAACCCAGTTCACAAAGTATATCAATAAAACCATTGTGAGAGTGGGGTGGCACAAAACCCGATTTAACTACTATAATTCCGTAAGCTGGGTTTTCCAAGCCACGCCAAGGCTGCCAAAATCCAGCCATTCCATAACCAAATATAGGATGATTTTGATTAATTCGATCAATAATTAAAGGCCAAAAATCGGTTCTACCCGTTAAAGTCATATCTTTTTTCAAACCATCCACAATAATAGCCTCTAAATTATTTAAAACCAAAATACTTATACCTATACTACCCACCAAAAATAAAATAAAGCAGAGAAAAGCCCATTTGACAGGTAATTTTTTTAATAAAGCTAAATAACTCCACAAACTGATTAATACCACTGTCAAAATCCGACTAGCACCACTACAACCTTTTTGCAATCCTACTAAAGCTATTAAAGTTATAAATAATGAGAAATATCGATATTTACGATCCTTAACAGCATATAAAATCCATAAAGAAGCTGTATTAGCCATTTGAAAAGAAAAAGGGTTTTTATGACCGAAAACTCCTGTCCAACAACCGTCCGGTGCTGGATTTGGTTTTACCACTCCCCATAAAGCTAATAAACCAGTTAGCCATCTCAATAATCCATAAATTTCCAACCAACTATACACTTTCCCTACATAAATAGAAACCAGTGTTACTCCCCACATAGCAAAAATAGCACGAAAAGTAATTTCAGGAGTTTGTGACCACAAGCCAGACAAAGTCATAGTCAACAAAAACAAACCTAAACAAATGTCTCCTGCTATCCATTTAATGACTGCAAAAACTGTTTTTTTTGTAGTTTTAGTTAATCGGGGAAATAAGATTAATATCATGGCACCATAAATGGCAATTTGGCCAATAATCGTTGGGGGTGTACTTTCTAAGTTGTATAAAACTTTAGGATGGAGTTTGGTAAAGGGCATCGCTATGATCCCTGAACCACCCGTGATGGTAAAAAAAAGTATCCCCACAAAAATCTTTTCTAATGTGACACCCAATTTGGGATGGCGTGCGACTAAAATATAAAAAGTCACAAAGATAACAATCGCTAAACAAAACAGCATCAACGCAAACATCGGCACTCTTAAAATATCTTTCATGGCTTGACCTCTATCATCAAATTTGTTACTACCTATGAAATGGCTTACCCTTCGTGCCTTACAAGTGCCACTGCTGGCGCTGGTACTCACTCTCTCTTACCCTCAAACAAACCTCGCTCAATCCCCACCCCCCACAATAAGCATTAATACTGACTACTATCTAGGTGGTGGAGACAATATTAGAATTGATATCTACGATCTGCCCCAGCTTAGTGGGGAGTATCAAATTCCCGCTGGGGGAGCTATTCAAATTCCGATTATTGGTAGTATTCCCCTTCAAGGATTAACTTTACAAGAGGCAGCCCAAGTTATTACTAGAGCTTATGGCCGGGTCGTAAAAAGACCTTTAGTTACCATCAGCTTACAAGCTGCCCGCCCGCTCAATATTTGGTTATCTGGCGAAATAAGTCGTCCCGGCTCCTACTCATTGCCCCTAGCTAATGGAGGTGGAAACAGACCATCAGTTCAGTTTCCCACCCTTCCTCAAGCTTTAGAAAAAGCTGGGGGTATTCGAGCTAGCGCTGATATCCGCCGGATAATTGTCCGACGTCGTATCAAAGCTAACCAAGAAGTAACTATCACTTATAACCTGTGGGATTATTTACAAACTGGTCAAACAAGCCAAGACATCACGTTGCGAGATGGAGATCAAATATTGGTTCCCCCTCAAGAAACAATTAACTTAGCAGAAACAAATCAAGTTAGTGAATCTAATTTTTCTATACCTGCAGAGCAACCCCGTACTGTCTCAGTATTCGGAGAGGTGAAGCGTCCCGGTAGATATGTAGCGATCGGTGGTGATACCCAAAATGGTCAAAGAAGCAACGGACAACCGACCATCATTCGTGCTCTACAGCTAGCTGGTGGCATCACATCAATCGCTGATATCCGCCAAATCCAACTCCAACGTTATACTAGAAATGGCAAACAACAAATCCGCACTATTAACCTCTGGCAATATTTGCAAGAACAAGATACCTCTCAAGATACTATACTACAAGAAGGGGATATCATCTTTGTCCCAACAGCGACGGCTATCGACCCAGGAGAAGTTTCTGTTCTAGCTACTGCTAGCTTTGCTCCGGGGACTGTGCAAGTGAGTGTTATCGGAGAAGTCAATACTCCGGGTGGGTTCAAATTACCTCCTAATACTACCTTAAATCAAGCAATTATGAATGCGGGGGGTTTCAGACTAAGTCGCGCTAACTCTAGATCCGTGGAACTGATCAGGCTGAATCCTAATGGAACTATATCCCGATCGGAAGTAGCAATTAATTTGAATCAAGGAATCGATGCTCAAACCAACCCACTTATTCAAGAGAATGACATAATTATAGTGGGACGATCGAGGACTGCTACCTTGGTAGACACCATTACCACTGTTCTCACACCAGCTAGTAGTATTATTGGTGGAATTCTCGTTCCCACGAGACTTATAGAGCTACTCAGAATATTAGGAAATTAGGAATTCAACAACATTTCTATTATGGATAAAAAACTGTTTTCTTCTCTCAAAAATGACCTTAATGGTCAATATCTGTCTGTCCCCTCCGCTAATTACCTAGCTAGTACCCCAGAAGAGGATGACCAAGTCCTTGATATTAATTGGGTAATAGCTGTCGTCAAACGTCGCCTTCTGGTGATGGCAATAGTAGCTGCCAGCCTAGCTGCTTTGAGCGGTACTTTCGTGCTCAGGGCTGCCAAAAAATCTATTACTGAGTATGAAGGAAAATTTACAGTTTTAGCAGAACCCCTTACGACTGACGATCGGCTATCAAAGCTCTTAGTCCAAGCTCAAAATAACAGTATAGGCATCACAGACTTGAACAAGATTAAGTCCTCAGCGGAAGACGGTTCCTCGGTGGACTATCAAAGTTTAACGCGGGTTTTAAAAAGCCCAGAAGTGCTAATACCATTAGTTAATAAATTGCAACAAAGATATCCAAATTTTGACTATAAAAATCTCAACAGCCGCTTGACTATCCAACGTGTTACTTTCTTGCGAGATGGGAAGCAGGGGGGTACTAAACTCCTAGATATTAGCTACCGCGATCGAGACCCCAAGCGCATCAAATATGTGCTAGAAGAAATGGCAAAATATTACGTAGAATATATGGGCAAAGAGCGCTTAAAGGTTAGCAAACAAAGTCTTGATTTTATCGCTAAACAAATGTCTCCCCTCCAGCAGCAAGTAGATAAATTGCAACAAGAATTACAAATATTAAGAATTAATTATAACTTTAATCAACCAGAACTACGCAGCCGCAGCCTATCAGATCAGCTAGATAGTATAACTAATCGTCGCCTAGAAGTGCAAGTACAACTAGCAGAAAGTAGGCAGCAATATGAAAGCTACAAAAAAAGATCTTTAACTGGCGATAATCGTTGGATTGTTGATATTAGCCCCAAGTCTTATGAAAGTTTAATGAGCAAAGTAAATGAAATAGAGTCGCAATTAGCTTTAAGCTCTACTCAATTTTATGAAAATAGCCTTCCTATTCAATCTTTGCGGGAAAAGCAGCAAAGTTTGCGCAATTTAATGCAAAGAGAAGCTGAGTCTGTTCTCTTTCAGATGAAATCCCAAGTAGGACAGTTGGAAGCTCGCGAGCGATTGATAACTAATAGCCAAAATTTAGTGCAAGCAAAAATCACTCAAATGCCCCAAGCTCAACGTCGCTATGATGAGATACAATTAAAACTAGAACTAGCTAAAGATACTCTCAAACTGTTCCTAGAAAAACAAAAAACTTTACAACTAGATGCTGGTCAAATTGATAGCTCTTGGCAAATTATATCGAAACCACAGTTAGTCACAAACGAAAAGGGCGATCTCGACCCAGTAACAGAAAAACCAACTCGCCGGCAACTAGCAATCGCGCTCGTTATTAGCAGTTTACTAGGCATTGCTATAGGTTTTCTAGTAGAAGTTTTAAATACAGTTTTTCATACTCCAGAAGAAATTAAATCTGCAACTAAACGCCCTCTTTTGGGAGTAATTCCCATCGCCAAAGCAATAAAAATTAAATCTCGTAGAGGCGAAAGTGTTCCACCTAAATTCACTAGCGTAAGTTCACCTACTAAAAGTGCAAGCTTAAAACGAATAATAGTATCAAATTACAAAGATTTTCCGGTGATAGAGGCATTTCACTACTTATACACAAATATTCAGTTATTAAATGCTGAACACCCGATAAGTTCTTTAACCATCACTTCGACCATTAAAGGTGAGGGTAAATCCACTGTAGCAGTTTATTTAGCTAAAACTGCTTCTGCTGTTGGTAAACGAGTATTATTAGTAGATGCTAATATGCGTTTTCCTCAAGTGCATACATATCTTGGCCTATCAAATATGAGAGGTTTAAGCGATACTTTGACTTCTGATTTAAGCTTAAATGAGGCTATTCAGCGATTGCCCGACGATGACAATCTTTTTGTCCTCACTGCTGGTACTGTTCCTTCAGATCCAATTACATTGCTTTCTTCCAGAAAGATGCACTATTTAATGGAACAATTCCTAGTCTTATTTGATTTAGTAATTTACGATACGCCACCTTTAATTGGTTTAGCTGACGGTCATTTACTAGCTTCTCAAACTGATGGTACAGTGCTGATAGTAAAAATTGAAAAAACCGATCGCGGTATGGTAAGCAAAGCCTTAGATCAACTACAGGTAGCCGATTTTAAAGTATTGGGAGTAGTAGCTAATGGGGTTAAATGAGGGTAAAATGGAGTGAGAGAGCCGAAGGAAGAAGTAAGACAATTTTTTGACTTTTTTGTTTTGATAAATAATAAATTACTGGATATGGGTTTGGAGTTAGCCTATAGTTGGATTATTTTTGGAAAGTGGTATAAGAAATTGATCTAAAATGCAAGATTAAGTAAATCAACCTAATTAAACGTAAAACGATCGGGTTGTTAGCTCCCCGACTTCTTAAAGAAATCGGGGTGGTAATTAGATCGAGACTTAAGAAAGAGCCTTTCGAGCACGTTCCGATCGCTCTTCTGCTGTATCCATAACATCGGCCATTTTATCCACCATTTCCCCTGGGTAATTTTCTAGTACCCGAGTAGAAAGCGAAATTCGGCCGCGACCTTCATCGAGGTCAACTACCAGTGCTTTCAGGGGTTGACCGGGAGCGAAGAGCTTGGAAAGGTTATCAATATATTTTTGGCTGACTTGCTTGATGTGCAGCAAACCGCTAACTCCTTCCAAGTCCACAAACACGCCAAAAGGCTTGATGCTGCTGACTTTTCCTTCCACCAACTGACCGATTTGCAAATCCTTGAAGGCATTCGATTGAGTGGCCATCCGCTGGGAAAGTACGAGTTTTTCTCGCTCGCGATCGACCTCCAAAAAATTCACGCTCAAAGATTGACCGATTAGCGATTCCATGTTATCGCGTTCCACTAAGTGCGATCGGGGAATAAAACCGCGCATTCCCTGAACATCTACAGTCACGCCGCCCTTATTCGCGCCAGAAACCCGCACCTGAAGAACTTTTCCAGTTTCCTGCAATTCAATTAAATCTTCCCAAGCTTGCTGAATTTGTAACTGCCGCAAAGACAAGGTAACTTGGCCGTCTGCATCTTGTTCGCGGATAATCAAAAATTCCCGTTCCTCATCCAGCGGAACCACTTCCGACAAATCAGTTACCGTTCTCAAAGCAGCCTCTTCGATCGGCAAAAAAGCCGAAGACTTGCCGCCGATATCAACATACGCGCCGTTTGAGTCGTACTCGAACACTTTGCCGCGCACTACTTGTCCCTTCTGGAACTCGTAATTGTGCTGTTCGAGGGCTTTAGCAAAATCATCCATTGAAAAGGATGCTTTTGCGCTTTGAGAACCTGTAGATTTGGAATTCATGTCAGTTTAGTTGTCAGTTGTCAGTAATTTAGTTGTCAGTTGTCAGTAGAAAAATTTTCCCACTCTCTCCATCTTCCCCTCTCCCCATCTCCCCATCTCCCACTCTTTAAGCTGGTTGAAGTTGCTGATGAAATAGCTGCTTCACCTGCGTCCACGAGTCGGCTGCTGCCGTAGCGTCGTAACTGCCGCGGTGGTCGCAGAAGAAGCCATGATCGGCATTGTAGCGGAAAATTTGGTGAGAAATACTGTGTTTTTGCAATTCGGCGGCGATTTGGTCAACTTGTTCTAACGGAATGCTGGGGTCTTGAGTGCCGAAAAAGGCGTAGAGAGTGCCTTTAATGTCTGCTGTGCGGGCGATCGTCGGGCTTGGGCCGCCGGGGGTTTGAGTGGCGATACCGGCGCCGTAGAACGACGCTGTAGCCTTGATTTCGGGCAAAGTAGCGGCGAGGTAGGCGACGTGCCCTCCAAAGCAGAAACCGATGCAGCCAAAACCTTGCTGTTTGACAGAGGGTAAAGTTTTGAGGTAATCGATGGCGGCTTGGATGTCGCCCAGAAGTTGGGATGCGGTGGTTTGTTCCTTGTATTCTCTGCCGATTTTGATGTCTTCGGGCGTGTAGCCGGTTTCAAAGCCTGGGGCTTGACGCTGGTAAATGGCTGGGGCGATCGCCACATATCCTTCTTTTGCTATTCTTTCAGTAACTTCGCGGATGTGCGAATTGACGCCAAAGATTTCTTGAATCACAATAACTGCGGGAAATTGCCCTTCTGCTGCGGGCTCAGCTAGGTAAGCGGCGATTTGCAAATCTCCGTTGGGAAATGTGATGTTAGCTGTGCGAATTTCTGAGTTAGCCATAGCGAGTTTTAGTGCAAATTTTGCTATAGAGCAATCTTATTTCATTTTTGAACTATATTTTTTTTTACCAACCGCGAAGGCACCTTAGCGAAGCGGTTCGTTACAAAAATCTATTTTACAATATCGCATTACCAGGAAATCTCTGCTTTAAAACAGGCATTACCGGACAAGGTTTTTGCTCCTGCAAATTCTCCGGTTTGTTCCAAGTAAAAGGCCCTTTCTTCTCCGCAGCCATCCACAGCAAGCTTTTTGCTCGCGTCATCGCCACATACAGCAGTCGAAACTCTTCTGCTGTTTTCAAATAACCTGCTTGTTCCCATGCTTCGCCTAGATTTGGCAAAGGATATTTTTCGTGCAAACTTGCTCGAATTTGTGCTCTCGCTACCTCTGCTAAAGTGAAATCTCCTAAAAATCGGGCTTGGGGCAAAACTCGCAAATTTCCGGGGATAGTTTGTTCGTGTAAAAACGGCAAAAATACACAATCCCAATCTAATCCTTTAGCTTTGTGCATGGTAATAATTGTTAGTTGACCTTTGCTTGTGTAGCGTTCTTCTATTTTGTCGTCTGCATCCACAGGTTCAAATCTTTCGGAACTGACTATTTCGCTCAGTACGTCCAAAATATTGCGCATTGAATTATTGCCGGCTGTTTGGATTGCTACCCGTTCTGCTAATTTGTCGGCGGTGGCTAATTCTGTTTGGTCGTATTGCAACGCTAACGCTAAAAATGAGATGATTTGGTAGGGCGGCAGTTCTAAGCTAGCTTGCAGCAAGCCGCAGCAAAAATAGCGGCATTTGCGAACTGGTTCTGACTGCTGCGGGTCTAGAGGGCCTGGGTAAAGAAATTGCTCGGGGCTGGTAGCAAAAGCATTGTAGTCTTGTTTGGGAATGAGTTGCCGATCGCTCAAAATCTTTAATGCTGCTTTTAGGTAGTCTGGAGAGTGCGGGCGATCGAGAAATTGCAGTAATGTTAAGATTTCCCAAGGCACTTGAGAATGTCTGTCGCGCTCTCCCACATCCTCAATTTTAATCCCGTATTTCCGCAAATCAAAGCTTAATCCGTGTTTTTTCGGATTCTCCAGCATTTCTTTGATAAACTTGCCTTGTTTGTTTTCTCGCACCAAAACAGCCATCGATTTAAGAGTTTCTAAAGGCAATTTTTGACGATATTCTCCATCGCTCGCTTCCCCCACAGCTTCGAGATTTTTCTCATTGCTTCCTAATTCAAAATCCGCAGGTAAAAATTCCTCAACTAACTCAATTACCCGCTTGCCAATTAACTCAACTGTATGGTAAATATCGCGGGGAGTATGCAATTCTAAGCCGCGACCAATGGGGGCTGAATTTGCATTGTGCTGCGGGTCATCGCTGGGTACTGGCTTAATAGTTTGGTCGCGAAAAGGCTGTTCTGTTCCCGCTAATTTCGAGCTATTTACCCATTTCAACATAAAGTTAGCTGCATCGATAATCACCTGGGTGCTACGGCCTGCACCGTCCATTGTTGCTAACTTCTTTTCCACTTCGCAATCTTCGCAAAATTTCCGAAAATAAATCGGGTCTGCGGGTGTAAAAGTAGAATTAATTGCTTGATTTGGGTCGCCAACTCTGATAAAATTGGGAGGTGAGTTAGGACGCTCTGGGTCGATCGCCAATGTTTCCAAAAGCCGAGTTTGCAAAGGTGTCGAATCTTGGGCTTCGTCCTCGAAAACGGCAAATACTTGCTTTTGTTCGATCGCCCTCGCCCTCGGATTGTCCAACACCCGCAAAGCTGCTAAAATCATCTCGTCGTAATCGATGAATTCCCGGCTTCTCAACAAAGCCTGATATTTTTGATATAAACCCCCAGCTACCGCTAAAATCTCATAACCGTCCCCAGTATCAAGAGCGCTCATTTCTAACAACTGTTCGGGAAACAAACCAGAAGATTTCGCCTCGTGAATCACAGTTTTAGCTACCTGCGGCAAAATTTCCGTCCGCAAAACCGATTGTCGCCGCAGCCTCTCCGTTTCCTCTCCGTCGAATTGCTGTCCTTCCAACAAAACTTGGTATCGGCGGGGATTTTCGGCAATCCAAAGTTCTACACAGGTGCGAATTAATCGGTGACTTTGAGTGGGAGTAACTAAAGTTGAATTTTCTAAATTTAAACCAGACAAATCGGGATGGCGCATCGCAATATTCAAAGCTAAACCGTGCAAAGTGTGCACCGCAAAACCGCCTTGAGATAAAGACAATTCTGCCAATCTTTCTCGAATTTTAGCTTTAATATTAGCAGCAGCCGAGCGCGTAAATGTCACGACAATTAACTGGCGGCGGCTGTGAAGCTGGTTGCGGGCGATCGCAATTGCCGACGCAGCAGCCATTCCCGTAGACTTCCCGGCCCCTGGAACCGCCGAAACAGCAAGGGGGCCGCCTTGCCAATCCGCCATGTCCTGCTGCCCCGCACGCAAACTTTCGCGAATTTTAAGGCAAGCTTGTTCTCGCAAAACGGCCGCAAACCCTGATTCGGAAAGCGCTGAGGCTACATCAGGGCGATCGATATTAGTCGTCGATCGCATAAAATCAGTATCAAATTCATCTGTCATTCGATTTTAGATTTTAGATTTTAGATTTTAGATTAGAAAAATATTTGTCGCGTTCAGCCTTTTTAAACGGTATCAGAAACCTAGTTGCTTTAGTTGCGATCGCCTATGCCCAGAACCCAAACCATCAATCGATTTTAGATCTTAGATTTTAGATTTTAGATTGAATAAAGCGACCTCGCTCATAAATCCGGGGGTTGGCGACGGGGAGCGAGGAGCTTTTTTCTCGCTCCACGGATGAATCCGGGGACTTGTGACCAAATTGTTTTCGGTCATCACACCGATATTTATTGGCTTTCATCTGCGTTCATCTACGTTTATCTGCGGTTAAAAATCCCAAAGTATTCAACCTCTACCGTTTCCATTTCGGTATCGGCTAAACTAATCCTATCTATTCGAGCTTAAATTGAAACCAGCATAAAATTCAATACCCAAGCCTTTTTTATAGGAGTCACCCAAATGAAAACTCACCTCAAAATCAATTCCCCCCCGCACAAGCCAAACCCAACCCCAGCCAACAGCAGCACAACTCGTTTTGCTGTGGCAGTATTTTTAACTTTATCTTCAGCCATTGCTTTGCCTAGCTGCGGAGCAGATCAATCGACCGGCAGCGCTCCAGGCGGCGCAGCTTCATCCAGCATCCGTGAAAACCAAGTTCCCGCATCGGCTCCACCACCCCCACCCGCATCCGAGCCAGCAGCCCAAAGGTCAAAAACTTCTGGTGCATCAAAAAAAGCAGCAGAAACTCCGGCAACCCGTCCCCAACTGATTAAAAAAGCCGAACTCAGTGTAGTTGTCAAATCTATTGACGCCAGCACTAAATCTGTTACTAATATTGTCGAAAAACAGCAAGGCGATATCTTGGGTTTCCAAAATCAAAAGCCGCCGGATTCCAGTGTCCGCCAAACCGCGTCTGTGGAGATTCGCGTGCCTCAAGAACGGTTAGAAACTACTTTAGACACTTTGGCAAAACTCGGAACTGTAGAGAACCGTGCTCTGACGGCTGAGGATGTTACCGATCAATTAGTTGACAATGAGGCTAGACTGCGGAACCTCCGCAAATCAGAAGAAATGGTGTTAAAAATTATGGAGCGATCGGGATCTGTCGGCGACGTGCTCAAAGCTGCTCAAGAGTTGAGCAATATTCGGGAGTCGATCGAACGCATTGACGCTCAGTTAAAAAGTTTGCGAAATCAAGTAGCTTATTCGACTATTAGCTTAACTCTAGAAGCAGCAGTATCGGCTCAACAAACTCAGGAACCTTCTCTAGGTTTGCGGGCGCAGGAAACTTGGGGGAAAGCGACTCATTCTGTGGGCGAATTGACGCTCGGTTTGTTTGGTTTGGGTATTTGGCTGTTGGCTTACAGTCCTTATTTGCTCTTAATTGCGGCTGCGGTTTACGGCTTTAATCGATTTAAGAAACACCATTCTGTTCCGCAAATTCAAGAACCGAAACCGCCTCAGTAGTCAGTAGTCAGTAGTCATTAGTCATTCCACCCACGTAAAATTTATGTATTGTGGAACGGCCGGAGAACCCGTTCTTAAAACCAACGACAACTGACAACTGACAACTGACTAATCATCAATTTGCCATCCATCTTTGGTATAGTCTTCATCCACAATCTTTTTCGGACGCATCACCAGAACAACTCGCCCCAAAATAGGAATATCCGGGGATTGTTCAAACCAGTACAATTCTAAATTGCCAGCGTTATCGGCGAGGAAATAACTGTCAGCATCCCACTGTCTTTGGGCTCGATCGGCAATAATCAAAACTTCTTCAACTTTGCCTTGCAGCGGTACCGGCAATCGATCGCTCATTCCCAAAACCGCCACCGGATCTTCAGCGTTCAAAATTACCTGCCATCCGGGAATCGCCACCCAAGCTCCCGCTCCGGAAAATTTTACCATTCGGAACGGCTCGATTTCCTCCGGTAAAGGCACTGCCAGCAAATCTCTGGTAGAGAGCGGCAATTTGCCTACAACCGGGACAACGCGCGGCAATTGTTCCTCGGTATCGAGCCGGTAGACTGGCAAGCGGGGCGCTTCCCGTCTCGGAACTACGGTAAAATCGACGAGCAACTGCTCGATTTGCGCCCTAGCGGTTGGGCTGCTAGCTAGTTTTAAACCGCGAGCAATTAAGCGCGATCGCTCTTGCAAATCGCTTTTCTGTCTCGCCAATTGCCAGCATTGGTAAGCCATAGCATCGCCGGGAGTGTCTGTGAACCCTTGGGGGAGACTCCCGAAGTGCGAAAACTCCTTGATCGCTTTAGCAACTTGGCGAGCATCGTCAACATCCAAATTGTGGGTTAGCATCAAAGCTGCTGCCCCGGCCCGCTCTACTTGAGAGAGAATCCGAAACTCGTATAAGATATCGCTACCTTTGCCCAGGAAGTGCGATCGAACTTCTTCTGAAGCCCCAGCATTTACCATGCTGGTGTAAACTTGGGCTGCGACGCTTACTTGATTTTGCTGAATTGGCTCAAAACCAGTTTCTTCAAAAATCCTTTGAGAGTTGTAGCCAGCTTTTAGCAGTGCGGTGCAGGCCTGTCCCCACTCTACCCAAGTGCCTTCTTTTCGGCGGAGCGATCGAATTAACTTTTCGGCATCCACAGCATTTGTGGAGGATGCAGATGCAGGAGGGGATGAATCTTGCGGTGTATCAGTCATAATTGAATCAAAAACTAGCGCTAAGTTATGTGTGATTGGATACCGGCAAGGCTCGTGTCGCGGCAGAGCGATAGATTAATAGTAAGTGAGTTATGAGACTATTGTTACAGAATAGTTGCTCGCCTAAATTTACAAAGGGGAGTTTATCGTATTGTTATGGATAATGCCATTTCAGAGCTCGATCAAATTAAACGCCAGCTCATGACACTACACCGACCGAAAAAACCCAAAATGCTGGTAGTAGACGACGAACCAGACAATCTGGATTTACTCTACCGCACTTTCCGACGAGATTTTAACGTGCTCAAAGCTGAGAGCGGAATTCGCGCCTTGGAAGTCCTCGGCATCGAAGGCGAGGTCGCCGTGATCATTTCCGACCAGCGGATGCCAGAAATGAAGGGAACGGAGTTTCTGAGCAAAACCGTGCCTCAGTTTCCGAATACGGTCAGAATTATCTTGACTGGTTTTACGGACATTGAAGACTTGGTGGATGCCATTAACTCAGGACAGGTTTACAAGTATATCACCAAGCCTTGGGACCCGAACGAATTGAAAATGGTGGTGCAAAAGGCGGCCGAGACTTATGAAGTTCTCAAGCAGCGGACTGAGGAATTGCACCGCTCCCAAAATCAAATACAACTGTTAGCAACAATCATGCAAACGGCTGTGGATTATCCGAGTTTGGATGCCAGTTTAGAGCCAATTGCTACTGCTATAAGCGATAATTTTTTGGCGGATGCTTGCATTTTGCAACTGGTGGAAGGAAATGTTTTAATGCCAGTCCAAGGCAGTCACACCACCAGCAAAACTGTGGAAAATTGGCTGGCAGATGACCCTCTGGTTCGAGAAGCAATTACCTCTCAAACTATTCAGGGTGCTGTGAATATTGCGAATGACCCAGCCCTAGCGAGCCTGCCGCACTATCAGAAATGCGGCATTCAAGCTCACCTGAGCGTCCCGGTGACTCACAAGGGTCGATCGATCGCCCTGGTTTCCATCCAGTGGAAGCAACCTTGTTCCCTGCGCCCCGACGAACTCACAACAATTCACCTCGCCGCCCAAGAAGTTGCTTTGGTATTGGCGAGTTTTCAGGGTCATTAGTCATCAGTCATCAGTCATCAGTCATCAGTCATTAGTCCTTAGTCCTTAGTCGGCTCTCAATCTTGAGTCGAAAATGATAGCAAACCAATGATTCTAGACACTAGAACCCGGATCGCTAACAAATAAAAAAGCATTAATGACTGGCGACCGCATGACATGAATAGACGGATTAAGTATTTTTTATGGTTGACCAATTACCAATTACCAATTACCAATTACCAATTACCAATCACCCATGACAAATGACTAATAACGCCGAACAAATTAAAACTATATTTAATCGAATTGCACCAGTTTACAACCAATTGAACGACTGGTTGAGCTTTGGGCAGCACCGGATTTGGAAGCAAATGGCGGTGAAATGGAGCAGTGCCGGCCCCGGCAATACTTGTTTAGATTTGTGCTGCGGCAGCGGGGATCTAGCTTTGCTGTTGGCAAAACAAGCAGGGCCGACCGGTTGCGTATTTGGAGTAGATTTTTCCGCTGAACAATTAGCTGTTGCGGCCAAGCGCGATCGACCTTTTCTCACCCCTGCAAGTCCCATTTCCTGGGTAGAAGCTGACGCCCTAGACTTGCCTTTTGCCGACAATTACTTCGACTGCGCCACAATGGGTTACGGCCTGCGCAACGTGACTGACATCCCCCGCAGTCTTCAGGAATTGCACCGCGTACTCAAACCCGGTGCAAAAGCTGCTATTCTCGACCTCCACCGCCCCAGCAATTCCCTAATGCGGAGCTTTCAGCAGTTTTATCTAGACACTCTCGTAGTGCCCATTGCTCAGCAATTTGGCATGACTCAAGAATATGCCTACATTAATCCTAGTTTAGAAAAATTCCCGATCGGCGATCGGCAAGTCGCGATCGCCCGCCAAGCCGGATTTGCCACGGCCACCCACTACCCTATTGCCGGAGCTATGATGGGAGTATTGGTACTGGGCAAAGCAATTTAAAATTAAAAATGCTTGCAGTCTAGATCAGCTATCTAACTGTAGGGTGCACCGATCCCTGCGCGCCTTACCCTATTTTAATCCCTTATGAATCCGTCTGAAATTTGGCTGTTGTTGGCCCCACCTGTAGTGGGAGGAATTATTGGCTATTTCACGAACGATATAGCAATCAAAATGCTGTTCCGCCCCTATCGAGCTATTTACATCAAAGGGCGGCAGTTGCCTTTCACTCCAGGCTTGATCCCCCGCAACCAAGAGCGCTTGGCAAAGCGAATTTCCGACACAATTATGGGTTCGCTGCTGACGCCGGAGGAACTGCAAAACTTGGCGCGCCGCCTCCTACAAACAGAGCGGATGCAGTCGGTAATTCTCTGGCTTTTGCAGTTGGCGCTGGATCAGGTAAAAGCAGACGCGGAGCAAAAAACCGCTAAAATTCTCGCTAACATTCTGCGAGATTTGCTGGGGGAATCTGTGCCGCGAATTCTCAAAATTTTGGCGCGCCGGGAAGATTTTTTAGAAGTTCAGCTAAATCAAATTTTTGACCAAGTTTTGCTGGAGATTCAGTTAACGGAATCTCAGGCGGCTCAGCTTGCTGATTGGTTGTTGCAAGTAGTAATACCCCCGGAAGTGCTGCGTCAGGCTTTAATTGATTTTTTGACCGATCGCAATATTTCGATCATCGATGAAGGATTTCGAGAAAAAACTAGCGGCACTTATTGGGTAGTAGCCAATTTGTTTGGTTTGCGCAACACTTTAACTCGGCTGCGGACTTTTTGTCTAGATGACAGAGAAGCGACAAATCAGCGGTTAGCAGAGTTAACTATTTCTTTGGGAATTCGCGGGCGAATTCAGGAATGGCTGCAAAATTTGTCGATGCAAAATTTACCGGTTTCGACTGTGAGACAGTTGCGAAAAACAATGCGCGACAGCGTTCGCAGCTACGTTCAACAGCGGGGTACAGACGTACTTGAGGGGTTGAGCAAATCTATTGACTGGGAAAATATTTCGCGGTTGATTCTCAATCGCTTGCAAACTTCAGCGGTGATGAGCGCTTCCCTGGAAATTGTCAGCAAAGAACTGGCTTTGGTTTTAGAGCGCTATCTAGAGCGGGATTTAGAAAATATTGTAGCTCAGGCTATCCCGATTTTGAATATCGACCAGGTGATTGTCGATCGAGTAAAAGGTACTTCTCCTGAAGAGTTGGAGTTAGCAATTCAGGGAATTGTCCAAAGCGAGTTGCAGGGAATTGTAAATTTAGGAGGCATTTTGGGCGTTTTTGTCGGCTGTTTGCAGACAGTTGTGATTTGGATTCAGCGGTGATTTATTTCGGCAGTTGTGAGATATTGGTTGTAGTCTAATATTCACTCGATTTGGGCACACAGTACCAAAAACGCGGTTTGGCGGCCGTATTTGCCACCTCAGCCAGAGAGTTTTTGGTAGAAACTGGGTTTTTGTAGCCCCATCCTAATTTACCTATTTCCTAAATCTATGCCAGCCCCAAATTCGGACGATCGCAAAAACATCCCAAAAAACCCGCGCAACCTCAGCCGCCAACAATACGAGCGTTTAACCGCAGAAATGACCACTCCCTACCGGCCTCTGCGCCAGTTTGTCTATGTAGCTTGTGGCGCTTCGGGCTTTATCGGCGGCTTGGTTTTCCTGGCTAAAATTGCCTCGGGCCGGGAAATTGGCTCTGCTTTGCCCAATTTTGCGCTCCAAGTCGGAGTCGTGGCTCTGATGGTGTTCCTGTTTCGCTGGGAGCAGCGCGCCGAGAGCCGATCCCCGAAGTCGAAGTAACAAAAGTTTACAAATCGAGACAAAAATCTATCTGAGGCAAGGAAAAGTTAGAAATATAAAGAAATTATTATGAAATCCTGGTTTGTCAGCGATCCCTGTAATGATTAAGATGTGGCTTCAATTGGGGTCAGCAAATTTAAAGACCCTAATCATAAACCGCTTGTAATTCGTTCAATTGGGGTCAGCTTTCATAAAGACCCTAAATATATAAAATCAATTTAAGCCCAGCGCCAGCCTTCACTGATAGAAGAGCTGGCTTTCGGCATTTGGTGAGGATCGGGAGATTGGGAGATAGAATCAGTAGGCTGCGCACCGCGCACTGAGAAGCCCGTACCAGCGCCGTGAACCGAGTTTTTTGCCTAGCATCCGGTATAGGTAATACCAGTTCCCAAAAATCATGCAACTCTAGGCCCATACTCGAAACCACGACGATCGGTCATTTGCAATTCTAAAATCTAAAATCTAAAATGTAAAATCTAAAATGGTATAAGTGCTGGGCGATCGAATAATTTGGCATTTCCCGAAGAGCTTAGTCTGTGCAGTAACTAATGAGATGTGTCAAAGTCTAAGTAGAAAAAGATGTTGGGAGGTTTTACTGTGGGCAGATCATTTTTTAAAGAGCGGTGGACGTTATTTTTAGCAGCAGGTGCGGGAATTGTATTTTACAGCAGTGCTGCGGCGGCTGCCGAAAAGGTAGTGCTCAAATACAGTGCGATCCGAATGACTTTACCAGTCAGCGAATTAGAAATCTTTGCAGAAACTGGGAAAATGTCGCCCGCGTTAGAAATGCTGCTGGGAAAGGCAAAAAAAGATCCGCAAGCTGTTCGCAGCAGTCTGAATAGACCGGTGAAAGTCAGTCAAAGCTTTTTGGATCGGACGCTCAACAGCCAGGTTGGGGAAATAATTCTCGATGAAGTGGGTCAGGTAATTCGCACTCCTTCTGGGAATGCAAATCGAGAAGCTTTGCGCGAGGCCTTGGTGCTGTCTGCAACTAATGATAACGAGATTACGCTGCTAGAAGCGATGAAAAATTATCCTACTCCAGAAGTTTATGTTGAGGGCGATCGCTTAGTTGAAGCTTACGGTAAACTTGTAGCTTTGTCAGAACAATTGGGCGGCGTTTCAGAACGGCTGCAAGATATTTTGAATAAGATTCGTCTGCCTAGATTGTAGTGGATTTTGTCCAGCGAGGTGGATTGCTTCGACCTAGCACAGAATGTTGCTCGACCTGCATAAATTACAGGGGAGTCACATTTTATTTGTGCAAAATTTGCCTAATTTTGACACCTGTTTAAAACAAGAATTCAACGGTAGACAAGCTCTAAACCTGACTGCAATTAGTCATTCCAAAATCAAACATCAAAAATCGTATAACTTGGCTGTACAATCTATCTCTGGATAGATGTTCGACAGTTTACAAAAAGTTTAGATCGTCGAGTATAGGTATTTGTGGTGAGGAAAGTATTTGAACCAAAAAATGTGGGAAAGAGGTTGTGTATCCGTCATAAACTGAAATAATAATCGGGTGGACATTGCAGATTATCTATCTTAAGATATGGAAACGCTGTCAGAGTAGAGCGAGGCGGAAAAACTGCTGGTCATCAGTAAGCTCGTGGTATAAAAGATGCCATTAGGCAACGTATTAGCAAAAATTTTTGAATAAAAAAAAATGAAATAAAAACGCTGAGACACCATTAATTAAAACTTTCCATCCATCAACTCTATTTACTGGGTAACATTAGAAACATGAACAACAATCCAATTCGTTCAAAAGACCGTTTCTTGGTTTTTGGCGCTCCGGCGATCGAAGATGCTGAAATTCAAGAATTGGTGGCAACCATGAAAACAGGTTGGTTGGGTACAGGCCCGAAAGTCATGAGATTTCAAGACGAATTCAATGCTTACAAGGGTTCTCAGTACGCGATAGCAGTCAATTCTTGTACGGCGGGACTACACTTGAGCGTCCTCGCTGCTTGCTTGGAACCGGGGGATGAAGTCATTACTACTCCGATGACTTTTTGCGCTACAGTTAATGCGATCGTCCACGCCGGGGCAACACCGGTACTGGCGGATGTAGATCTGGTGACAATGAATATTGACCCGGCTCAAGTCGAAGCTAAAATAACTTCAAAAACTAAAGCAATTTTGCCGGTTCACTTCGCGGGTCGTCCCTGCGATATGGATGCGCTTTGCGAAATTGTTAGCCGTCACAACTTGAAGTTAATTGAAGACTGCGCTCACGCGATCGAAACAGAGTACAAGGGGCGGAAAGCAGGCACATTTGGCGACTTCGGATGCTTCAGCTTTTATGTTACCAAAAATATCACCACGGGCGAAGGAGGAATGATTCTGGTCAAGAGTCAAGAAGATACCGACAGGCTCAACATTTTAGCGCTGCACGGTATGAGCAAAGATGCTTGGAAGCGCTTCGGAGACTCGGGTTACAAGCACTACCAAGTGGTGGGAGTCGGTTTTAAATACAATATGATGGATCTGCAAGCTGCGATCGGCATTCATCAAATGAAACGAATTACTCCTTATTGGCAGCGGCGGGAGCAAATTTGGCAGCGCTACAACGAAGCTTTTGCGGACCTGCCGATTACTTTGCCCGCGAACCCGGAACCAGATACAATTCATGCTTATCACCTGTACACAATTCTGGTAGATGAAGCCAAAGCAGGAATCAGCCGCGACGAGTTTCTCAACGCTATGAATGCGGAAAATATCGGTGTCGGCGTGCATTACATGAGTATGCCGGAACATCCTGTGTATCAGGAAATGTTTGGATGGCAGCCAGAAGACTATCCGAATGCTGCTTACATCGGGCGGCATACAGTTAGCTTGCCGATTTCGGCAAAATTAACAGATGCAGATGTGGAAGATGTCATTGCTGCTGTTAAAAAATGTTTGGCGATCGGGAATGCTAAAAGTACAGTTTTAGCAACGGCAGGCTAAAGTCCTGAAATAGGTTGTCATTAAAATATCCTAGCTGTTTTTTCACAAAAGCAGCTAGGATATTTTTTTACTCCACAACGCCCTTTGGAAGGTAATGAGCTAGCAACCTTCTCGGTTCCACCGGACGTTTTTAATAGCCCAAACCATTGATTTTATTGCATTTACCTTCTGATTTCCCCCAAGGAGGGGGCAGGGGTGGTGAACTTCTCCCTTCTTCCTTGTTCCTTCTGCTATACCAAATCGGGGTTTAATACCCGGTCGATGGATTTGAGATTTGAAATTTGAGATTTTAGATGCCACAAAAGCTGACTGTACCATTCTCCGTTCGATCGGATGCCCAGATGAGTGGGACCCGATCCGCGGCCGCGATCCGGGAGCTTGTACCCTGGATGTTTTCGGTCAGTTATTTTAGTACGTAATATCCAGCAGGAGAGTATGTGTAGCAGCAATTTCAATCGCCAAGTTATCTAAAACGCTTGAAAAGCCCTATTTAGTAGGACGCTAAACATATTGGAAAAATTTTCAGTGCGTTTTGGATGCTGCTGCTTCATTCTTTACAGTAAAAATACATAATTTTGGGTTCAGGGCCTTGTCAGTGAATTTACTGGAATGTTATCTTGTCACCATACAATCACTGTCAGACGGCAGAATCTACTTTTAAATCAAACGAAACTGGTCTCTAAACCGAGCCTCATTTTTCTATCTCCGTGTTTAGAAAAAAGTAGAAAAACTCTAGTTAACTCAAGATGAATCCCATGTTAAAACTGAGTGCTTTATCCCCAATACATTGCAATGACCGAGCCATCAGCCACGTATTTTTTTCAGTGTGCAAAGAATGGCAACATTCTGAGCTGAAGGCTCGCATGGTTGTCCCGAGTTGAGATCGCTCGTGCCGCGGCTCCAATATAGTTGAAGCAATTCCGTCATTTCTGAAAAAACTGTATTACCGCAGCTCCAGTCTTCCCAAAATTAAGACAGAGAAGCGTTTTCTCAAAGATCTCAAAGATTTTGATGCTGCCTACTTGTGGCCCGGTCTCTCCTTAGATACTGTAAAGAGCGTTAACAAGCAGAGCAAGCCGATTTTTGGGGAGCGAGTTAATACTTGTCAAAGGCAAGCTAAGAGTATCCTTTTAGCAAAAACTCTGAAGTTAAAAAAAATGAAATAAAAAACGCTGAGACACCATTAATTAAAACTTTCCATCCATCAACTCTACTTACTGGGTAACATTAGGAAAATGAACAACAATCCAATTCGTTCAAAAGACCGTTTCTTGGTTTTCGGCGCTCCGGCGATCGAAGATGCTGAAATACAAGAATTGGTGGCAACCATGAAAACAGGTTGGTTGGGTACAGGCCCGAAAGTCATGAGATTTCAAGACGAATTCAATGCTTACAAGGGTTCTCAGTACGCCACAGCAGTAAATTCTTGTACGGCGGGACTGCACTTGAGCCTCCTGGCTGCTTCGTTACAACCGGGGGATGAAGTCATTACTACTCCGATGACTTTTTGCGCTACAGTTAATGCGATCGTCCACGCCGGGGCAACACCGGTACTGGCGGATGTAGATCCGGTGACAATGAATATTGACCCGGATCAAGTCGAAGCTAAAATAACTTCAAAAACTAAAGCAATTTTGCCGGTTCATTTCGCGGGTCGTCCCTGCGATATGGATGCGCTTTGCGAGATTGCTAGCCGTCACAACTTGAAGTTAATTGAAGACTGCGCTCACGCGATCGAAACAGAGTACAAGGGACGTAAAGCAGGCACATTTGGCGACTTCGGATGCTTTAGCTTTTATGTTACCAAAAACATTACGACGGGCGAAGGAGGAATGATTCTGGCGGCCAGTAAAGAAGACGCCGACAGGCTCAACATTTTAGCGCTGCACGGTATGAGCAAAGATGCTTGGAAGCGTTTCGGAGACTCGGGTTACAAGCACTACCAAGTGGTGGAAGTCGGTTTTAAATACAATATGATGGATCTGCAAGCTGCGATCGGCATTCATCAAATGAAACGAATTACTCCTTATTGGCAGCGGCGGGAGCAAATTTGGCAGCGCTACAACGAAGCTTTTGCGGATTTGCCGATTACTTTGCCCGCGAACCCGGAACCGGATACAATTCACGCTTATCACCTGTACACAATTCTGGTAGATGAAGCCAAAGCAGGAATCAGCCGCGACGAGTTCCTCAACGCTATGAATGCGGAAAATATCGGTGTCGGCGTGCATTACATGAGTATGCCGGAACATCCTGTGTATCAGGAAATGTTTGGATGGCAGCCGGAAGACTATCCGAATGCTGCGTACATCGGGCGGCATACAGTTAGCTTGCCGATTTCGGCAAAATTAACAGATGCAGATGTGGAAGATGTCATTGCTGCTGTTAAAAAATGTTTGGCTATCGGCAAAACTAAGAATCTGGTTTTGGCAACAGCAGGCTAAAGTCCTGAAATAGTTTGCCATACAAAAATCCTAGCTGTTTTTTCAGAAAAGCAGCTAGGATTTTTTTTTTCGATGTTTTTTTCTTCACAACGCCTTTGACAAGGTAATTATCAGCACCTCACTTTAATTAAACGTAAAATCCAATAGCTTTTAGACTCCCGACAACTAGGCGCGAAGTTGGGGTTCAGGGTATTCTGTTTTTTTAAGTGGTCTTACTTAGCAAATCCGGGCTTAAAACCCGGTCTGTTATCTTAGTCCGTAAGAACCAGGACGAAAGTATGTGTAGCAGCAATTTCAATCGCCAAGTTATCTAAAAAGCTTGAAAAGCCCTATTTAGTAAGAGGACGCTAAACATATTGGAAAAATTTTCAGTGCGTTTTGGATGCTGCTGTTTCATTCTTTACAGTAAAAATACATAATTTTGGGTTCAGGGCCTTGTCAGTGAATTTACTGAAATGTTATCTTGTCACCATACAATCACTGTCAGACGGCAGAATCTACTTTTAAATCAAACGAGACTGGTCTCTAAACCGAGCCTCATTTTTCTATCTTCGTGTTTAGAAAAAAGTAGAAAAACTCTAGTTAACTCAAGATGAATCCCATGTTAAAACTAAGTGCTTTATCCCCAATACATTGCAATGACCGAGCCATCAGCCACGTATTTTTTTCAGTGTGCAAAGAATGGCAACACCCTGAGCTGAAAGCTCGCATGGTTGTCCCGAGTTGCGATCGCTCCTGCCGCGGCTCCAATATAGTTGAAGCAATTCCGTCATTTCTGAAAAAACTGTATTACCGCAGCCCCAGTCTTCCCAAAATTAAGACAGAGAAGCGTTTTCTCAAAGATCTCAAAGATTTTGATGCTGCCTACTTGTGGCCCGGTCTCTCCTTAGATACTGTAAAGAGCGTCAACAAGCAGAGCAAGCCGATTTTCTGGGAGCGAGTTAATACTTGTCAAAGGCAAGCTAAGAGTATCCTTGACGATGCTTACTCTCGCTTGGAATTGCAACCTCAACACGCAATTACCCCAGAAACAATTAAGAACGAAGAGCAAAAACTCAAGCTAGTTGACTTTCTGTTTTGTCCCAGTCCGGCAGTAGTAAAATCGTTTCAAGAAGCCGGAGTTCCTGAAGAAAAACTGCTGTTAACCACTGAAGGTTGGTCGCCCGAAAATTTCCCCAATTATAACTCCCACAAACCGCCGTCAGAGGAAATTAACATCCTGTTTCTCGGTTTTGCCTGCGTCCGCAAAGGGACTCACCTGCTCTTGCAGGCTTGGGAGCGAGCAGGGATTAAGGGAAAACTGACAATTTTTGGCAGACTCGAACCGGCGATCGCTCAAACTTGCAGCCATTTGCTGGAACGTCCTGATGTAGTTCATTTTGATTATGCCTTGGACTACAGTTCTGCCTATCGCCAAGCTGACTTTTTTGCCTTTCCCAGTCTGGAGGAAGGTAGCGCACTCGTTATCTATGAAGCAATGGGTCATGGTTTGCCGATTCTCACTTCACCGATGGGAGGAGGCGGTGTTGTGCGTGATGGCATTGACGGCATAATTCTCGATCCCTACGATACAGACGCCTGGGTGGAGGGACTCCGAAAACTATCTAATTCTCCTGATTTGCGGGCTAAGATGGGAGCCGCCGCCCGCCAGCGAGCTTTGGAGTTGACTTGGCCACAAGTTGCTGCTAGGCGCGGAAAGCAGATTCGGGAAAAAATGCAGGCAAAATAAATACTAAAAAGGAGAGGACTGACGAAGAGTCTTTATTGCCTAAAATCTTTAAGAAACGACTCTTCGTCCTCACTACTTGCCTGATGGTGGTTATATGACAGGACTACATATAAGTCCTACTCAAGTTTAATTAGAGCGACCTAATTATTAACTTTGCTTTGAGTTGTAGCCTCCAGAAGCCAGCCGTTTGTCAAATAACCACTGTTTGCTTTCAGGGGAATCATCCAGCCAGCGATCGATCAATTCTGCCCATTTGACAGGTAGGCGCAACTCATACCAGGTTGAGTGAGAAGCGACAGAAAGATTGTGGTAAAGCGCTGAATCCGAAATTACTTTTTCGATAGATTCGGCTAAAGCCAGAGAGTTCCCCGCCTCAAAAATCATGGAATTAACGCCGTTCTTCAAATAGATTTTAAACATCGGGTGATCCGAAGCTACTATCGGTGTTTGAGTGCGTAAAGCGTGCTGGATTGTCAGTGGAAAACCTTCGGGATATTCGTGCCTGCTAGCAACCACAACGAGATCGCATTCTCTCATTAAAGGTTCTATAGTCTGAGCTGGTACTACTCCCAGAAATTCTACAGAATCTTTAATTTGCAACTGTTCGACTCGCTTAATCAAAAACTCTTCTTCGCCTGTACCTGCCAATTTTAAGTTAACTGATATATTCCGCTCTTTTAGCTTGGCTACGGCTTCTAAAATATCACCAACTCCCTTGCTTTGTATTAACAAGCCCGCGTAAAAGAGTTTCAAAGTGTTCAGGGTCGGTGGGAGTTCTTTCGGCGACAAAGAGCCGGGATTGGTCTCTATCAGGAAGTCCCAAGGAATTATTTTCTCTGGTTTCACTCCAATTTGTTTGAACAATAAAGATGAAGTAAGGCAGTAAGTCCCTACCCATTCTATTTGCTTGTTATTCAACAACTTGGCTAGGAAATAGTTGCGGATTTTATTTCGCCAACTTCTGGTCGCAATAGATTCTGCAAATACAGCGATGGTTCTAATTTTGTTTTTAATTGCCCACTTAAAAACATCTGTAAGAGTCGTCCGCATCACTAAATGAGTCGGCTTTTGGTCGGCAATTAACTGGATCAATTTTGGGTAATTAATTTTGTGATTAAATCCGCAAGCGATCGCCCGCACGCCGTTTTCTAGAACCAAATCCTCAAATTTTGGTGTCATGCAGCAAATAACAGTTACGGACTCCGCTCGTTTTGCCATCTCGGTAACGGCATCAACAGAATATTTTTGAGCGTAGTATGTTTCGCTTCCACCTTTGGCTAAACGCTGAAAGGCTTCTGCGTAATCGCCGGCATACTGAACTATGACTAAGCGCATTTTCCTCAACTCTGGTTGTACAGTATTTAATAGGACTTACGGTGCAAAAGATGTGTAAACACGGTGATTGGGACGGCTTGATGTACCGCCACGACCGCACTATTAATTTTATTTTGCTTCAGCCTTATTATAAAGAGTTTCGGCAACGGTCACGTCAATAGATAGCGGCTGCAGTCGCTTTGTATGGGGGGTTTTAGGCTAATTTTTTCTTGATTTTTCTGATCGTGTGCTGCAAGTAAAATGCGGGAATTAATCCAGACTTAGTAAGCAGAAATACTCTCCCCTGCAATTTGATGTCCGAAGTTGGGCTCTTGCTCACTTTGGGTACTCACTTAGCATATTGGAGGGGATGCCAGCAGAATTTGCCTGTAAAATTCACAAACCGTGACAATATTTGGTTTTAAGGAATTCAGTAAGCCAAAGTTTCTAAAGTTTCCCGCAGATAGGAACGAACCTGCTGATCGATGGTGGCATTTTGCTGCTGACGCTCAAAATTGAGTTCTAGCTGCCAGCGTTGAAATCCTGAACTAGCGCCGATCGCTTCTTTGAGACTGCCCCAGATTTCAGAATCTTCGCACAGCTCGATCGGCTCTCCGGCTTGAGGCTGTTGTGAGAGCGGTAGATAATTCGCCATATTGTTATACCTCTGTTTTAATCCCCTGTAAGGATTGAAAGCTTACCTTGACACTCTCTATTATAGATTCTTCTCTCCAAATAACCAATATAAAATATCCACAGCCTGCGATTAAAAATTAAATATTAAGACTATTAATAATCTCAATCATAGGAGGGGAATTTCTTATTTTTTTCAAAGCATACATCTGTCCAAAGTAAAGTAGCTTAAACTACAAGTGTGCCCATATTAATTTTTTATTTCACTTTTTTTCGTTCGACTCTTCCGGTAGAGATGTAACGCCGTTGATGTCAGCAGGTTTTGGGTTGACAATACTGCCGCCTGACGAATTCCCTATGCCGGATGCTTGCCCCCTTGGCTCTGCGGGTGCAGCCACAGCGGCAGTTGTCTCGGCTGCAAAAGCCGGCAAAAGTCGATAGACTTGCCAAGGCGCGATCGTAAAATCCTGCCGAATTTTTTCTAAAACATGAGGCTTTGTCGCTGCAAATTCTGATTCCGGCGTCAGCAAAACCCCCATGACACTAGCAGACACCTGCAAAAACAAATTGCTAGCGAAAAAAGCAGAAGCTGCCAACAACAATCCAGCCCACCGCAAGGAAGGAGGAAAGGGAGCCACCGAAGCCGCGAGGGGAGCGAAGCGGTAGAGCTGCCACAAAATAACTGCCAGCAAAACAGCAACAAAAAGAGCGATTCCTTTATTTAACTTAGTTTTAAACCGAGTCAGAATCCGCTGCTGCAAAGAAGTTAAATTCTGCGGTTTCACCGCCACCACTAAAATACTAAAAATGTAAAAAGGGCGGAACCACTGCATCAACAGCACAGGAACAATACCTGCTACAGCCACTAAAAACATTTCTAACCACACAGGGAGCAGGGGAGAACCCACTGCGAGTCCCAGCAAGCACAGTCCCAGGAAAATCGGCAGTGTAGCCGCCCCAGAAAGATGAATCCACAAAAAAGTATCTGACCAAAAAGAACGCACTTTAAATAGTTATGAGTTATGAGTTATGAGTTATGAGTTTTAACAGTCTGAGACGCACTCTTGACCCAGAAATCCGGTGCGAAGAGTACATATCTAGCGGTCAAACCGAGCTTTTTGGGAAGAATATCGGTTGCTTTGCGTAAGTCTTATTTGAGTTTTAAATTTTAAATTTTCAGCAACAGGCAAGACGATTAGGACGTTTTTAATTGCTGACATCTCTGCTTTTATTGCTACTTCCTTCTCTCCCAGATTACTAAAACCTTTTTCCTTCTTCCTTCTGCTATAAGTTGAAAACAAAAGTTGCGAGTGATGAGTTTGGGAGTATTGAGTGAAGAGAATAGTGGCGAGCGATCGGCAATGTAGTTGCCTTCGCTCAAAACTTCTCTTCCAACCCAACACTCACAACTCAAAACTATTGAGATAGAGTCCGGCGCTTAGTAACCATCCGGTAGGCTTCAATAAGATCGCCCTCCGCCCAGTCGCTAAACCCGCTCAAGGAAATGCCGCATTCAAAGCCCGCATTGACTTCCTTGGCATCTTCCTTCATCCGTTTTAGGGAGTCGAGGACACCTTCGTAAACGACATTGTTGCCCCGACGCACCCGCACCTTACAGTTACGGATGACTTTGCCAGAGAGTACCATACATCCAGCCACAGCCCCGCGACCGATCGCGAAGACAGCGCGCACTTCGACTTGACCCAAAGGTTCTTCCACCAATTCGGGTTCCAGCAGGCCTTCCATCGCCCCTTGAATGTCATCCAAGAGGTTGTAGATGATGCTGTATTCCCGCACGTCTACGCCTGCTTGGTCGGCGGCGAGGCGAGCGTCAGTGGCGAGAGTAGTATTGAACCCGATAATTACAGCGTTGCTGGCTGCAGCGAGGTCAATATCCGTTTCTGTAATTTCCCCAGGAGCAGATAGCAGCAGTCGGAGTTGAACTTCTTTTTGAGGAAGTTGAGTCAGAGCGCCGACAATTGCTTCGAGGGAGCCTTGGACATCTGCCTTCAAGATCAAGTTGAGTTCCTTGAGAACGCCTTCCTTAGCTTGTTGAGAGAAGCCGCTGAGGCTGATCCGGCCGCCTTGCAGCAGGCGGGAATCTCTTTGGGATGTAGCTCTTCCAGAGGCGATCGCAGCAGCTTCTTTTTCGTTTGCGAAGACATCAAACTCGTCTCCGGCGCGAGGAACTTCCCGCAGCCCTAGCACTTCCACCGCGAAGGATGGAGTTGCTTGCTCTACGCGCTCGCCTCGGTCATCGATCATTGCCCGCACCTTGCCCAAAGCCGAGCCTGCGACCACAATATCGCCCACTCGCAGAGTGCCGTTCTGCACCAGCAGAGTTGCCACAGGCCCCCTTGCCTTGTCGAGGTGAGCTTCAATCACAGTACCCTTAGCCGGTCGGTGCGGGTTGGCGTTGAGGTCTTCCATTTCCGCCACTGTCAGAATCATTTCCAACAGCGTATCCAGGTTTTCGCCTCGGATCGCGCTGACTGGAACCATCGTGATATCGCCGCCCCAGTCATCTGCCACCAAACCGTACTCAGTAAGCTCTTGCTTCACCCGTTCCGGCTGAGCACCCTCCTTGTCAACTTTATTGATAGCCACGACAATTGGCACTTTCGCCGCTTTCGCGTGGCTGATCGCTTCAATTGTCTGGGGTCGCACGCCGTCGTCCGCCGCCACCACCAAGATGGCGATGTCCGTAACCCGTGTTCCCCGAGCCCGCATCGCTGTAAAGGCTTCGTGGCCGGGCGTATCCAAAAATACCACCTGCTGGCTCTTGCCTTCGTGTTCCACATCTACGTGGTAAGCACCGATGTGCTGGGTAATGCCCCCAGCTTCTCCCTGAGCCACCTTGGTTTTGCGGATCGAGTCGAGCAACGTAGTTTTGCCGTGATCCACGTGACCCATAATCGTTACTACTGGGGGACGGCGTTCGAGGTATTCCAAATCCGCTGCATCCAGCATCTCGATCACTTTGATAGCTGGGGCTACTTTTTCTGGCGTTTCCACCTCTACGCCCATTTCTTCGGCTACCATCCTCACCGCTGGAATGTCCAGGGTTTCGGTAATATTTACCGCAATTCCTTTAGAGAAAAGCCGCTTAATAATTTCGGTTTCGGGAACAGCCAGAGTAACTGCTAGTTCTTGAACGGTCATCGGCCTGCTCAGCAGCAGCTTTTCTGGACGTTCTACCTTAGCTTCCGCTGTCTTGCCCCGGTTGCCGCGTCCCCCGCTGGAGCCTGAAGAAGAACTTTTATCGTGAGAAGGGCCTGGTCTCTTATTTTTTCCGCTGCTTCCGGGTGCGCCCGGAGTTGGTGTTGACTTGGGTGCTGCTTGTCCCTTCGCTTTAGCTGGGCGGGCTAGGGACAGGCTGACCGTGACTGGTGCTGGCAGATCCAAGCCGTTTTCTAAGTCATCATCATCCTCGTCTATGGGTTTGAGGCGAGAACGTTTTGCCTTAACAGCCTTAGCAGCTTTAGCAGCATCTGAGTTTTCGTCATCATCTTCTTCCCAAATGACCGATGTCTTTTTGGCAGGACGAGGGAGGGAGGGCCTTTCGAGGAGAGGAATCTCCAGCAACGGCGTATTATCTTCTTCATTGTCATCAGTGTCATCCCCTATGGCTGCGGTGCCACCGCCCCGGCTGCGCAGCCCGGTAGCTGACGTTGCGGGGGCAAGACTCCGGCGCGGGCCGCCGGGCTGGGGTCGATCGGCCAGTTGAGTTTTTACTGGGCCACCAACGCCTTCCCGGCGCGGTCTTTGCGCGTCGCGAGATTCGGTAGCAGTTCCCGGTGCAGGTCTGCTAGGGCGGCTCGGTTTAGCCGGCGCTTCCAGAGTTTCTGACTGTTCTGATTGCTCTTGCTCGGTTTTTGCAAGTTTGAGTACCGGCTTGTTTCCCAGATTTTGTGGGGTACGGCTAGCCGACTCGGACGCTGCTCTAACTGGCGGCGACGTGAGTTTGGCCGACGGCCCGGGGGGAGCGAGCGGCGGTTGCTTGGTGCGTTCGGGAGCCTTTTCCAATGAAGGTTGAGGTGTCAGAGGTGCCTGAG
The DNA here is from genome assembly GCF_036701825.1 of Microcoleus sp. MOSTC5. Classification (NCBI taxonomy): domain Bacteria; kingdom Bacillati; phylum Cyanobacteriota; class Cyanophyceae; order Oscillatoriales; family Microcoleaceae; genus Microcoleus; species Microcoleus sp. MOSTC5. Next base: position 29,451 of record NZ_JAUBRK010000033.1, read on the forward strand.
CCTGCGCGGTTGTTTCCGCGATCGCACCTACTGTTTCCGACACTGTTTCCGACACTGTTTCTGACGGAGCCGCCGAGACAGCGACATTTGGCTTGGACAGTACAGGTCGATTGATATTTGGTTTAGCTGGAGGCTGGAGTTGTTGAGCTGCGGGCGACTTGGGAGGAGTTGCCACGGTGGCCCCAGGCTGGGTTTTTTGCTCCTCGTTGCCCGCAGGCTGGGAGTTTGCACCAGCCGGCCGTACTTTTGGACTGCGTATTTCTAAAATTTGTTGCTTTTTTTGTTGGTCGTTAGGGTGAGGGCCAGATTCTCTAGATGGCGCTGCTGCTCTTTCGGGGGGAGCTGGCTTGCCGGGGGAAGAGTGGCTGCTGGCTACGTATTTTTCCGCCGTTTTGCGAATGCGCTCTGCTTCTGATTCTGTAATTGTGCTGCTGTGGCTCTTGACTGAAATATTGAGCCGCTCGCAAACTGCCAAGATGTCTTTATTATCCAAATTTAGTTCCCGTGATAATTCGTAAATTCTTACTTTGCCGTTGTTCATCCACTCTGCCCTCTTTTGTGCCAACCAGTTTTTACATTGTGATTTTTTGTTCTAATGACGACATCATTCGCTGTGATTGATTCAGTGTCAGGAATCGGGGTTTTGGTACTCGCTCAGCAATTTTATCTAAAAGATGCAACTCGCTGAAGTCTGCGGTTGAAGAATTCTCAAGTCTGTTTGGGAACTTGGAACTCCGAAGTCTGAGTTTTGGCAAAACCCACTCTCTCAAGCTTCAAAGTTTGCCTTTCCACCTTGAGGATACCTCTGGTAGTACCCTACCCTTATCTAATCTGACACAAATCTTTCCAGACTGGTGGGCAGATCGGATTGGGGTTTTATAGCTGGCGCTACCGGTAATTACTGGTAGGGCTGCCAAGAGGGTTTATACAGTCGATACCGAACTATTGTCGGTTTTTCGTCAGGCCCGGTCAGAGTAAGATGTACAGTCAGATGTGGCTAAACGCTGCCAAAGTGTTTGGTACAGTTCGTCAGACACAGGCGCTTTGAGCGATCGCCCAAGTCGATTTTTTTTCTGAGCTGCTTTGAGGCATTCGCCTTCCCGACAAAGGTAAGCAGATCGGCCCATGCCACGATCTAATTGTACCTGATGAGAAGGATAGAGCCTGACTACTCGCCAAAAAGCTTCCTTAGGAGCTATTTTTCGACAACTTGCACAGCACCGGTAGTTCGATTTCATTTCTTGTGAGAGAGGGAGTAGGGGGAGAGGGGGCAGTAGGGGACAAGTCCTCCTTGTCTCCCGAAGAGAGAAAATTTTATGACAAGGAGTCAGAAGACAGAATTCAGAATTCAAAATACGCCATGTCCCAAGTCAGGGGTAACGGTCACGGAAAAAATTTTTTGCGATCCCCGATTAAAATCGCGGGATTTCAACCTCGATTCTCCATCCTGTCGCACAGAACCCATTCTGGATTCTGGCTCCTGAATTCTGAATTCTTCTTCGGTAAATGTCACAGTTTTTAGACGGCGGCTTCTGTTTCCTCCGTGGCGACTGCCTCCTCTTCCTCAAATTCTGCGGTTTCCTCGTCGTAGTCGCCCGCTTCGTCTGCATCGTAGTCGCCTGCTAGTTCTTCGAGCCTAGTTGCTTCTGCTGCCAATTTGCTGTCTTCGGCCGCGCGATCGTACTTAGCAATATCTTTGATATCGATTTTCCAACCGGTGAGGCGAGCTGCGAGGCGCACGTTCTGACCTTCTTTGCCAATGGCAAGACTCAGTTGGTCTTCAGCGACCAAAATGTGAGCTCTCCTGCCTTCGGGAGCAACTAAACGCACTTCATCTACTCTAGCGGGACTCAGAGCGTTGGCAATATAAGTTGCTGGGTCTGGAGACCACCGGATCACGTCTATTTTTTCGCCGCGCAATTCGTTGACTACTACCTGAATCCGCGATCCCCGCGCTCCGATGCAGGCTCCTACGGGATCTACGTCGCGATCGAGAGTATCAACTGCTATTTTAGTCCGGGGGCCGACGTGCCGGGAGGGCGGATTTGCCTCCCTGGCTACGGCGACAATCCTCACCACCCCGTCTTCGATTTCTGGTACTTCGTTAGCAAACAGGTAAACCACCAAACCTGCGTCCGCTCTAGAAACAAGTAACTGCGGCCCACGAGTAGAGCCTTCGCCTACTTTTTTGAGATAAACCTTGAATGTAGCGTTGGCCCGGTAATTGTCGTTGGGCAACTGTTCCCGCTTAGGGAGTTCGGCATCTACTTCTGGCTGACCGAAGCTGCTGGTGACTGCTAAAATTACCGACTGCCTCTCAAACCTGAGCACTCTTGCTTGAAGAACGGTTTCTTCTAAATCTTTAAACTCTTCTTGAATCATTTTGCGCTGTTGGTCGCGCAGTTTTTGAGCTAGAACTTGTTTCGTCTGGATGGCGGCCATGCGACCAAATTCTTTTTGATTTGGTGTTACATCTACGAGCACGATGCTGCCCGGTTGAGCTTCCGTGGCTACTTCTTGCACTTCCGTAAGTGAGATTTCGTGATCGGGATTTATGACTTCTTCGACAATAGTTTTGTTGGCTAAAACGCGGAAACCTTCTTGTTCTGCGTCGAGTTCTACATCAAAGTTGTCGAAGTATTCTTCGCTGAAGTGATCGAGTTTTTGGGTACGGCGGTAGCGTTCGTATCCTTTGAGCAGGGCTTCTCGCAAGGCTGCTTGGACGGCGTGTTTGGGTAAATTGCGTTCTTTGCTAATACCTTCGACCATTTCTTTTAGTCCGGGCAGGGGAACCATTGACATATAAAACGCTCCTTTTTTGCTGTGGTAATAAGTAACTGGTAATCGGTAATTTGTACTTGAAAAGTTTCAAGGAAAAGTGATGAAAGAGGAGTGATGAGTTACTGGATTGGATTAGGGTAACTCGGTGCTGTAACAATTTATTTGTTGTCCCTATTCAACCCGCAGCTACAGATAGGATTGTTAAAAATCAAATCGCAGCAAAGCGTTTTCAGCTTGCTGCGAGGCAATCTCAAAACTCAAAACTCAAAACTCAAAACTCAAAATTTCCCTTTACCTCTCCTTTCCTTCGTCTAGTTCAACTTTGACAATCTGGGGGCGGGGAATTTTAACCTGTCGCCCTTTTTGATTGAGATAAACCGCTGTTTCATCCCGGGACAGGAGCAGTCCTTTCCACTCTTTGATTCGCGAGTCCGGTTCGGTGGCTTTGACTGTCACGGGGAAACCTTTAAAGGTAATGAATTCTCGATCGCTGCTGAGCAATCGGGATATTCCGGGACTGGAAATCTCTAGCACGTAGGCATCGGGTATGATGTCGGCTGCCTCTAACTCGGCATCGAGGGCTGTGCTCATGCGCTCGCAGTCGCCTAAACCGGTGTCTTGTTGGAGGTTGCGGATGTCTACCCGCAAGACGGGAGGATTTTGGTTGGTGTGAAACACTGCTCCCACTACTTCCAATCCCAGTGTTTCCGCAACGGGGGTAGCTAAGTCAATGATTTGTGGGATTAGGGGATGAGTCATATCGAATACTTAAGTTAAAACTCCTGAACTCGGACACGGCAAGGAAAAATTTGGTGTTGAGATTGCTTGGCTTTGAGGTGGTTTGATTAGGTGGCTGCGACTTTCGTCTTCAACTTTGGGACTTACCTAACATCCCAGCAGGGATCTCAAGCGGGGGGATTACCCCTACTAAATCAGTCCTCAACTTGCAAGTCAGACGCCCTGAGCTCTTTTCCTGCGACTAATGCAACAAAAAAAGTGGGCTTGACCCACTCCTAGGTAAAACAATTTCTTCCAAGAAGTTTGAGGACTTCTTTCGATCGAAGGGAGGCCTCTGTTCTAAGTTTAGCTCGATCGCCCGCCCGGTGACAAACCAATCGCCCTCGGGGGAGCGTCCGAGGGGAGAGGGGGAGAGCTGACAGGGGGAATAAGGACGACTCATCACCGTTTTGGAGTGGGGTGGGGCGAGGGCAAATTCCTTGTTGATAGCGAAGCGGGTGGGTCGCCCCTAGAACTGTTGGCGGCACTCAGGCGTTCTAGGACTGGCGATACGGAGGTTTCTTGGGGAAATTCTAATTTCTGTTCGGACAAGCCCTCTGCTTCTTGATAGGCGGCCAAGAGTTTGACAGTGATGGTGATTGGTAGATTAGACATGGGCGATCCCATGATTAACGGTATATTGACAAAGCAGCAAAACTAAGATTAACCCTAAAAAATCCCCATTACTAATGCTGAATTGGAAGCTCAATTACAAACTCTACCCCCCATTCGGGCGAGGAAATGCAGCTCAGCTTACCACCATGTTTTCCTTCTACGATCTCACGGCTAATCGACAAACCTAAACCTGTGCCTTTACCCACTGATTTAGTAGTAAACATCGGCGTGAATAAATGCTGCATTACTTCCTGAGTTATGCCAACCCCATTATCAGCAATCCGAATCACCACTCTGTCATCCTGAAGCATTTCAGTGCAGATCCGAATCTGTGGACTGTCATTGCTCTGTTTCTTTTCCCCACACAGCGGACAACTGATCGTAGACTCTTCTAAAGCATCAATTCCATTCGCCAATATATTCATAAACACCTGATTAAGTTGCCCCGGATAACACTCGACTAGCGGCAATTTTCCATACTCTTTAATCACTGCAATTCCTGGGAAACTTCCTTTAGATTTCAGTCGATGCGCTAAAATTAATAAGGTACTATCTAGCCCATCGTGAATATTCACTGGCGTTAGTGCCGATGTATCCAACCGAGAGAAATTACGCAGTGACATAGAAAGATTGTAAAGTCGCTCTGTTCCGACCGCCATTGAATCAATAATTTTTGGCAAATCTTCAACAATAAAATTTAACTCAATCTCCTGGGATTTATCCTCAAATTCTGATGTCGAAGTAACGTTGTGCTGGCACAGCCGAGTCATTCCGATCAAATCGGCAATATATTCCTTGGCAATAGGGATATTATTGGAGATAAAACTAACTGGATTGTTAATTTCGTGAGCCACCCCAGCTACAAGTTGACCAAGGCAAGCCATCTTTTCACTTTGAACGATTTGCACTTGAGCTTTTTTAAGATTATCCAAAGCTTGAGAAAGTTCAGCCGTTCGTTCTTCCACTCGTTTTTCTAACTCCTGCGCGAGCTGATGTAACGCTGCTTCTGCTGCAAGCCTGTCTTCAATTTCTCGTTTGAGAAGCAGATTTTGCTGTGCGAGAGTTTTAGTCAAAAAACGCAGTTTTAAATGGAAATTGACACGAGCTAACACCTCCTGTTGTTCAAAGGGCTTAGTAATGTAATCCACCGCGCCTAAATTAAAGCCTTTGACTTTATCTCCTATGTCAGAAAGAGCCGTCATAAAAATCACCGAAATTTCGTTTGTCAACGGACTTGCCTTCAGCCGATGACAGGTTTCAAACCCGTCAATTCCTGGCATCATCACATCTAACAGAATCAAATCTGGCTGACTGTATTCAGCCTGTTCTATGGCAGTTTCGCCATCAATTGCTACCAATATTTCCCATCCTGAACCAGCTAAAGCTTCAGAAAGCACGTCCAGATTGCTAGGGTTGTCATCGACGATTAAGATGGTGCTTGTTTCCATATTTGCTGCCTTCATTCTTTTTCTATCCTGTGGGATGTAATAAACTCTTTGATTTTTTTGACCTGATAGCCTTGGGCTAACTGGCGCAGCTCAACAGCAAAGGACACAAATTTCTGATCCAACTTCTCTAGGTGTTCACTGCGTTTTACAATTCCTTTCACGTTGCCTCTCATCGCCAGTTCAAATAAAAGTTCCATTTCTCCTGGTGGGGGAGCCATGAAAGAGGTCGATTCAGAAAGTGATGTAGGAGCTGAGGAAAGGGGAATTGTGCTGATTTTTTCCTTTTTTAGTTCGTCATATATCCATTCTATTTCCAAATATTTTTGCAACATCTCAAATAGCTCTTCTGCCTGCACGGGCTTACCCAGAAAATCGTTGGCTCCACGCTCCAAACTTTTATGTTGATCTGTAGCAAATACACTGGCAGATGAAGCAATGATTGCCGCTTCTTTATAGTCTGGCAAATTTCGGATACGGCGCATCATCTCAAAGCCATCTAATACTGGCATCACCAAGTCAGTGATAATCAGATCGAACTTAAACTCTTCTACTTTTTCTAAACCCTCTTGACCGTTTTTAGCTTCGGTTACTTCAAATCCGAGGGGTTCCAGCAGATTGACAATGACGGAGAGATTTTCCCATTTGTCATCCACAACCAAAACTTTCTGCTTTCTACCTTGGTAGCCCACGAGTTTTCGTTGCTTGGCAATAGTGGTTGTATTTGCCCAGTCTGCCGCTTCCCGTAAATCCAAATCTAGCCAAAAAACACTGCCTGCTCCTGACTGACTTTTTACTTGAATGGTACTACCCATCATTTCAACAATTTTTTGGCTAATTGTTAAACCGAGGCCGGTTCCTTCCGCCTGACGCTTGCTGTCTCCTACCTGTTCAAAAGGCAAAAATATTTTTTTTAATTGTTCTGGTGTCATACCAACGCCAGTATCTTCAATTTGAAACCGAATTTTGTGAATTGGTGAGCCTGGCTTTTGCTCATTGCTTTTTACCTTTTCGCCTGTCCCATTTTCCAGATGTTCTATCTTAAAAGTCACCCCTCCAGCGTCGGTAAACTTAATTGCATTGCTCAGTAAGTTAATGAGTACCTGTCGCAACCGTTTTTCGTCAGCGTGGATACCAGGAGGCATTTCAGAACTTGGTTGATAAACAAAAGCAATTCCTTTTTGTTCGGCTCGGATGCGGCAAATTTCTGCGACTCCCTGCAAAAAGGAAGGAAAATGGAAATCTTTCGCGTACAGTTCCAATTTCTGAGCTTCAATCTTAGCGAGGTCTAAGATGTCATTGATCAGGGTTAGCAGGTGGGAGCCACACTGGTGAATAATAGTGATGCCTTGGAGTTCTTTCGGGCCCATCGTTTTCGAGCGTTCTAGGATTTGAGCGTATCCTAAAATGCCATTGAGTGGCGTTCTCAATTCGTGACTCATATTCGCTAAAAATTCACTTTTAGCTTGGTTGGCAGTATCAGCGATTTGTTTTGCTTCCGTGAGTTCGGCGGTGCGTTCTTCTACTCGGATTTCTAGCTCGGAATTGGTCTTGGCTAGCGCCTCAAAGGATTCGCGCAACTGTTGTGCCATCAGGTTGAAAGACTGACCCAGAACTTCTAGTTCTTCTACGCCTTTTACCTGCACATTTTTCTCTAAGTTGCCACTGGCGATCGCCCTAGAAGCTGCGCTCAACCGGAGAATCGGGCTGGTAATCCAGCGTGCGGTTAAGATTCCCAAAACGGTAGCCAGCGTCAAGGCCCCCAAACACAACAAAATGGTAGTCTGGGTATTGGCGTTAATTTGATCCATGAAATCGCTTTCAGGAACTACGACCACGATCAGCCAATCCAATCCTCGGCTATCCTGAAAGGGCATAACTTGGAGGAATTGTCGGTGACCGGCGATCGTAAAATCCAATTGCTGAGATCTGCTAATTTTACTGAGGTCGCCAAAGCGTTCTTTTAAATGCGCTGTTGTCAGCCGAATTAAATCATCTTTGCTGTCTAAAGCATTCAGGCGATCGAGTTTGCCATTGTTGGTGATAAATGCTTCTTTGAGAGTTGAACTGCCTACTAGGAGTCCAGAACGTTCCATAATGAATGTCTGTCCCGATCGACCGATTTTTAAGCTTTGCAGAAAGTCACTGAGGAAAGAGATCAAAAAATTAGCAACGAATACTCCGCGCAGTTCGCCACTTTCGTCATACACTGGATGTCCGGCAGGGAGGGAGAGCGTTTTCTGACCTGTAAGCGGAAAAATTTCGCTCCATGTGGGCCGGCCTAAGCGTACATTGTCTTTATACCATGAACGGTTGAGTATATTGTTGCTAGGAGAATTTTTTAAGAGCTTTGTCTGATTGCCTTTGCTGTCCGATTCATAAATATGAAATTCAGTACGACTATCCTTATCTACTCTTTTAAAAAATATTTGACCATTCTCTTGGCGTTCAATAGCAATGAACTCTCCCGTTTTAGTAGCAAAACCCATCTGGGGCAGAGAAGGAAAGGCTTGAATTTGCTCCCACAAATAGCGCTCCATACTCTCCAATTCGTCTGGATTTAAGTATCCTAGGCGAAGGGCATTGGCATTCAGTTGATTGACGCGAGGGGCTGTGTCTAGGTAAGTGTTGAGCTGCTGCTGGATGCGGGCCGTAATTTCACTCCGCAACTGGCTGGCAACTTCGTTGACTGCTTTTTGCCCGTTGCGTAAGGATAGCCAGCCTGTCAGCCCGACAACAGCAAAGATTTGCACGACGAATGGCAATACTAAAATCAGGCGAAGTGACAGCTTTTTTTGAGAACGGTTTGACAGGAAAGTGGTTGGAGAGGTCTGTGACATTGATTGCTGTTACTCCTAGGGTAACGAGTTGGCTGAAAAATCTCTGTGGATTTAGTGAAATGAGGCTGAGTAAATATATATTGAAAAGCAATTTATAATAGTTATTGAAAATTTTTAGACAGTAACTTGCTTTAACAAGCATGGCTACTTACGTGTTTTCTATAATATAGTTATAATTCTAGCTGACTAAAGATGCTGATGCGCCTGATTTTTTTTCTAGCATTTGTAAAAAATTTTAGCTTTGAGGAAAGCAGTTAGCAATCCTATTTAATAGATTACTGGGTTTAGAGCTATTTGTAGTAGTTTTTAACTTTACTTTACAGATTGGCTGCCAAAAGTGTAATTTCATCAAACTTACATATAATATATTAATATAATATACCTCTAAAAAAAATGATCCCTCTGGCTAAAAAAAACATGGCACACCAGGCCGCGGAGAACCCTAACGGTCGTCTAACTAACTACTGCGCTGAAGATTTGATGCACAACCCTGCAGATGACTCTCGTAGACAATGCCGATCGCACATGAACCTTTACAATTCCAGCAAGTTTTATTTGCAGGAGTTACAGCAGGGTAATTGCTAATTGGGGAGGAAAAAAATAAGTAAAGCGGTGCAGCAGAGGGGATTATGACACAGGATAGGAGTTAGGGCTATTCTTGTAATTCTGGGAAACTATCTAAGCTTAATAGTGAATTTGGTATTATAGGTGAACACATGGCTGGCAATGATTTTAAGGTTCTTCAAATCCTAGAGGCTAGGGTTTGTCATCAGTTGATGTAAAGGAAGGTCAAGTAGAGATACAGCCGACTAGAAGGATTCGATCGCCAGGACAAGCCACCGTTTTGCCCTACGGGATGAACAGTGAGAAAGGATCAAAGATTTGTTGCCGGGACGTGAAGGTTATTTGTGTGCGACAGCCTGCCTACAATCGGTTGTTCGTGGAAGCGGTGTTGTACCGCTACGGATCGGGCATTCTGTGGGGAGACTTGCCCGAACGGTTTGGGGACTTCCGAGTGATGACACGCCCTAACGCGGGGCTATTCGTTGCAGTTCTTTGGCTTGTTCTAAAATTTTCTCGAAGTCTTCTTCGCTCAATCGCTGAATGTAGTTGATTTTGAACTCTTCTAGGAAGTCGCACAGCAGCAGTTGTATTTCTTGCCAGGTGTGCTGCTGTTGCAGTTCGGTTCCTAAAGCTTGCCCGAAATGTTGGACTAGCTGGCTTGAGAGTTTGATGCTTGTGGGGTCTTCGCTGGCGATTTTGAAGGCTTCGTAGGCATCTTGGGGGCCGAGAGTGACTAATTTTGAGAGTTCTGCAACTAATTGCTGTGCTAGCTGTTCGGGCAGGTTTCCCAAGCCGGGTACTTGCTTCCATCCTTGATAGAGGGGGGATTGTTTGAGGAAGTTTTCAATATTGTACCGGAGCAGGGCTTCTAGGTCTGGCTGGAGTTGAGGGAGGACTTTGTAGACCGTTATTTGCACTAGATGGGTGGCGATCGCTTCTATTTCATTGATATTGTTGATGTCTAGATAGCGCTGTTTTGGGGATTGAAAGAGTTGACGAGCGAGTTCGCCTGTGGTAATTGATTGTTGCATCTGGTTGATGAGTTGAATTACTACTACTTCGGTCAATTCTTGGGCGAAGTTGGCGACGAAACCTCGGCTGATTTGGGTGCGTATGGGTTGGAGATCCGGCATTTTGGCTTGGTGAATGCGAATTGTGACGGGTAATACTCGCAACAGGCGCCAGAAAGGGAGGAGGAGGAAGATGTCGTACCACCGCCAGAGCATGGCTGCTCGCCAAGTGACGCTGCGGTGGCGGCGGCTGATCGAGTAGGTACGGGCTAGAAATTCGATCGCGAATATAGCAATAAATGGCAGGTCGATTTGCCAGAAGTTATCGGTGAATTCGCCGTTTTCTCCGATCTCGCGGTAATAGTTGGTGGCGATTAATGGCTTGATTTTGGCGTCAAACCAATTGATTTCTTTTTGCCAGCCTTGTTTGTTTAAATAGTCTGGGTTCCAGAATGTTTGGAATGATTGTGTAGCCGAGTCTTGCGGATTCGGGGCGCGATCGCGCATCCGGTCTTTTATTTTTTCTAGGGTGCCGCTTTTTGATGCTACTCGAAAGGGATCTTCCTCGATCATTTTCGCGCTTAGATTGTTTATTTCCTGCAATTTAGCTGCTACTTGGGGGGAGGGCAAGCCTGTTTGCACTACTTGAATTTTTAATTCTTCTAAGGTTTCTAGATATTGCTGGGTGTCTCGGTGGGGTTTAATTCCTTTAAATGGGTCGTATACTTGAGTGAGAGCTGGCAGTTGCCGAAAGTAGAAATCTCGCCCGGGTACGTAACTTAAGTCAAATATTACTAGGCTTAAATTTCCTAGGGCGACCAGTGCCATCAACCGCTCGAACCAAGGTACTTTTGGTGATTTTTTGTGGGAGTTTGGAGTTGGAGAGGGCTGTAGTTTTAGTGTCACTGGCGGTTCCTAATTAAGTAGACAGATCGAAATAAATGTAACTGGTAATAGCTGAAAAAAGGAAACAGGGAAAACTGGCTAATTGTCTGGTTCCGCTCGGATTGCGATCGAGGAAGCTAGTATTTATTTTAACGTGCGTTTGTTGGGGAATTTTGATTTGTTGATTTTGCCTGGTTAGGTAAAAAAATATACTGGTAAAATATTAAAGTCGATCGAACTTGACGGAAGGTGTGGCTCCCGTTAGTCTGCTTCTCTCTGGCAATAAAATTATATCTCAGGCGGAATCCTAAGTTTTTTTTCGGCGTTGCAGAGCTAACTGGGCTGGTAATAAATTACTATTTCTGTTTAATCTGCTGGCTATTTGACCGCTAAATCAAATGTATTGCACGGATCGAAGTCTAAGGTTAGATTTGGGCTTCGAGTTTGAGGTCAAACCCTCAAGAGAGTTATACTTGCTCAGGGGCAGTCGGGCGAGAACGCCTCCTCCGATCGCGAGGGTGGCTGCCTCCGTAAGGTTCGAGGTCTAGCCTCTACAACAACCAGCTCGCGATCGGACTCTTGAATAATATAAAACCCTGAGTATAATTTTGTTCGCATTTTTTTTATATATGACATACTGCCTTAATCTCGATTGCCCAAGAGACAAGCGTCAGAACCCACCAGGCACAAAGTATTGTCTTAATTGTGGTTCAAAGCTGCTACTAAAAGACCTTTATGCAGCAACTGAACCGCTGCGCGACGGGGGATTTGGCAGGACTTTCCGAGCTGTCAATCATGGAAAATTTGAGGAATTGTGCGTGATAAAACAGTTGTCACCCCCTCAAGAGTTCCAGCGGAAGCCCACTCATTTTAAAAAATATGTTCGACTGTTTGAACAAGAGGCAAGGCGGTTATACGAACTGAAACACCCGCAAATTCCTCAGTTAATTTCTTATTTTGAGGAAGATGGTCGCTTGTATTTGGTGCAAGAGTTTATTGATGGAAATAATTTAAAGGATGAATTAGACAAGTACGGTGCTTATAGCGAAATTAAAACTAGCGAACTGCTGTTAGATTTGTTGCCTTTATTGAAGTTTGTTCACGAGAGAAATGTAATTCACCGCGATATTAAGCCTGAGAATGTGATCCGCAGATCTCGCGATCGTAAGTTAGTGCTGATAGATTTTGGGGTTTCCAAACAGGTAGTAGCTGCTGCTCCGGCGAAAACAGGAACTAAGTTGGGAACTCCCGGCTACGCGGCTCTTGAACAGCGTCACGGTAGGGCTGTTCCTGCTAGCGACCTTTACAGTTTGGGCGTGACTTGCATTAGGTTGCTGACTTCTGTTATGCCTTATCTCGATATCTACGGGGACATTCACGATGACCTTTACGACCCGCTTGAAGGCCGGTGGCTTTGGAGGGAGGCTTTACCAAAAGGAACACTAATTAGCCAGGATTTAGGTCAGGTTTTGGATAAGTTGATTCAGGAATATGTTAAAGACCGCTACAAATCTGCTGTGGAAGTTTTGGAGGCTTTAAAACCTCCTGTTGTTGTTGTCCCAGGGCTGGAAAAGTTGCAGCAGGCAACTGTTCTTAGTCCTTCTGTACCGACTCAACCTGTGGCTGAGTCTCCGGTACTTTCTGAGAATTTAGAGTCTGAAAAAGGTATTGATTATTCTCACTTGGCAAGGCTGCTGGCTGCTAAAAATTGGCGGGGTGCTGATGAGGAAACTTCTGTGAAAATGCTGGAGGTGATGGAGCAAGTTTCACGGGGTTATTTGAGCGAGGAAGATATTAGGAAGTTTCCAGCTAAGGATTTGCAGACTATCGATCGACTGTGGGTGCGGCACAGTCACCGCAGATTCGGTTTTTCTGTGCAAAAGGCTTTGTGGGTAAAGTCGGGGGGAAAAGCTGGTGTTTATGATGCTACAGTTTGGGAGAAGTTTGGCGATCGAGTGGGCTGGCGGGTTAACAGCCAGTGGGTATACTATTCGGAGCTGAATTTTACTTCTAAGGCAAAGCCTGGACATTTGCCGGGGGGGACTGTTTTTGGGTGGGAAGGCGGGGTTTTGTGCGGTGTTTTGGGTTTGGGCGGGATCTGGTTTCTACTGTCGCGGCGGGATTTGTAGAAGGAAGGTAGAAAGCAGAAGGCAGAAGGCAGAAGTTATTAGTCACGCTGCACGCTAGCGAAGTGGAAGTGTTAGTAATTAAATAGTTTTGAGTTGCGAATTAAAGATTTAACAAGTTTTGAGTTTAATCATATGTTATGTAGAAAATAGGTATAAAAAAAGCGTAAAAAAAGATATAATTACAAACCATTTTTTTTGTGCTATGTTTTGAGAGAAGGGCAAGTTTAGAAAGTCAAAAGCCAGGCCTAGGCCCTGAATAAGTATCGTTGACTGGCTTTGGCTCCAATTTACCAAGGAGATATAATTATGTTGCCAGAAAAACGTCTCAAGCCGTGGACTGTAGTTCGCTCGCTTCCGAATGTCGAAAAGGTGGTTGTGGGTGAGTTTCGCAATTGGTCTGATGCAGACGGTCATTTGAAAATTCTCAAGCGGATGGTTCCGGCGGATCGATTGAGTGTTGTGTTCGATCCGGTAGTTCCAGCGTAATGTAGTTGCTAAATTGATAAGCGTGCGATCGCTCTTTGAGCTAAGCGATCGCCTTGTTTTTACATAAAAAATGCGACCGCTAAAAAGGCGATCGCAACTTGAATTATTGTCATTAACTGCGGCGAATTTCAGTAATTTGGTCGGCAACATCCAAAATTGTTTGGGGCATGGATGGCCCGGTAAAAATCATATCCAAATGATGCGGCTTGCTGTCAATCAATGCCACTACTTCTGCTTCGGGAATCAAGCCCAAATTAACCGCTAAACTCAATTCATCGAGAATAACTAGCGCATAACGGCCTTCGCGCACCGCATTTTGAACGTACTGCCACAATTGTTCGATCGATCGCGTCTCAAGCTCATCTAAATCTGCCTGGTCAATGCAGCGGGGCAAATCGCAGCGCACCCAATCTAAATTTTGCCCCAGCCGCACCGGATGCTGATGCCCTTGATTAATTCCCCCTTTGAGAAACTGCACCGCCAGCACCGGAGCTCCCTGTCCTGCAATTCTGAGGGCTTGAGCCATGACACTGGTAAAAAAGCAGCGGTGCGGGCCTGTAAAAACTTGCACCAGCCCTTGAACTGTGTAGGGCAAGCTGTGGGTTAAATTGAGTTTAGGGGTTTGTAACTGAGCAACCATAGGGCAATATTTAATCAGCAACTAAGTCTTGAGTGCAGCTTCGACCTTGGCGCGGCTGAAGCCTGCTTGACAATATATAGTGTACTGGGCCGAGTGCACATCCGATCGAACACTAGATATACAAGTTGTCAAAAGCTAGCGGCAGTGGCATTCGCAGTCGTTTGTTCGATTTTTGAACTCAATTAGCACTGACGCAAAAACCGATTTTTTTTACCAAAATACGGCGGGGAGCGCCCTAGTTAGACAGTTAGACGGTGAAAAAGCAAGGCGATGAAAGTCTTGGGAAGTCCAGGACTGTTAAGAAAAGCTACACATCGCGTAGAATTTGAATGTCGCGGCACTAGGAGCAAGCACTGTGAGATTGGTGATTCTGGGAGGGCCTGGAGCGGGGAAGGGAACGCAGGCTGAAAAACTGTGCAGCAATGTGAGCATTCCTTTGCTTGCAGTAGGGGATATTCTCCGCGCGGAAATCGCAGGTGAAACAGACTTGGGCAAGTTCGCGGTGCCTTATGTGGAAAAAGGGGAGCTAGTTCCCGATGAAATTTTGATTAAATTTATCGGTCGCCGGCTGCTGCTGTGGGATGTCTTTAATGGGTGGGTGTTGGAGGGATATCCGCGAACGGCTTTTCAAGCTGAGGAGTTGGATTTTTTGCTGAACGATTTGGCTCAGCAGCTAGATTGGGCGATTTGGTTGAAAGTGCCGATCGAGGTTTTGCTGAGGCGATCGATCGAGCGCGATCGAGCGGATGACCACCCTGAAATTTTACAGCGTCGCCTCGATTTGTTCCACGAACGCACTATTCCTCTTTTAGAGTATTACGAACACCGCAACAAACTGTTAACTGTCAATGGCGACCAATCCCCTGAACAAGTCCAGCAGGATCTTCTCAAATTGATCGAGGCTAAGGGCTAATAGTCATACCATTTTAGATTTTAGATTTTAGATTTTAGATTAAATGACTGCATATGTAACGAATCAAAAAAAGCCGGAATATTAATGCCCACTTCCAATTTTTAATTCCCAATTACCCATTACGAATCACCTAAATATTATGTCTTTCCAGCGTCCCGACGGCAGACAACCAAATCAACTTCGTCCGATTAGTTTCGATCGAGAGTTTACCAAATTTGCTAGCGGCTCGGTGCTAGCAAAAAGTGGCGATACTCAGGTACTTTGCAGCGTTACAATCAAGCCTGGAGTGCCGAGATTTTTGGAGAATACCGGACAAGGTTGGCTAACAGCGGAATACCGAATGTTGCCAGGATCTACGCCGCAGCGCCAAGAGCGGGAATTTATGAAATTATCGGGACGCACTCAAGAAATTCAGCGGTTGATTGGGCGCAGTTTGCGATCGTGCTTGGATATGCAACTCTTGGGCGAACGCACCATACTTGTGGATGCCGATGTTTTGCAAGCGGACGCGGGGACTCGCACGACTTCAATTACTGGCGGGTTTGTGGCTGTGGCTGACGCTTTGAACAAGTTGGTGCAAAAAGGTGATTTAGTGCGATCGCCCATTATTCGTCAAGTGGCGGCCGTGTCTGTGGGACTTTTGGAAGGCGAGCCATTTTTAGATTTGAATTATCTTGAAGATGTGGCGGCTGAAATTGATTGTAATGTGGTGATGAATGGAGATTTGAACATCATCGAAATTCAGGGAACTGCGGAAGCAGGAAGTTTCAGCCGGAGTCAGTTAAATCAAATTTTGGATGTGGCAGAAATAGGGATTCAGGAATTGTTGGAGGCTCAGCGACAAGCTCTTTAGCTTTTAACTTCCTTGGAGTCAGCGAAAGTTTCTCTGCGTTCAAAAAGGCAAAAACCAAACCCCAACACGGCAAGGACTGAACGATATTGATTCATAAATGAGAAATTGAACCTTCATATAAAGTAGTCAACTCCACATTAGGTTAAAACAGAGATGTTGCACCATTCGACCTAAGGCTTTTATGGGCGGGTTCTCCTGCCCACCCACAAGAAATTCATTCTTAAGGAGAGGCCGGAAAGCCTGTTATTGAGAATGCTGCAAGATGTGAGTTAAAACATAAAATCTCCACTAAAGTGACGGGTTTAGATTTTGTTATTAAGAGTTTATATGTCAGGAAGCTCCGCGCTCCGACAGCAATTGGGTTTTTAAGTCTTATTCAAGGTTTGAACGAAGTATGGGGGTTATAAAACTCGGTTTCTGCGTCCAGGACTATATGTGACAGGCATTTAGTCAAATGGTTTAATAACGGGTGATACTTGGCCTTACATAGCTTAGCTGACGTGTTAGCGGATGGGAATTTGAATCACAAACTCGGTTCCCTCACCAGGAGTAGAGAAGCACTCCAGTTTACCGTTATGTTTTTCCGTGACAATTTGATAGCTGATAGACATTCCCATCCCTGTGCCTTTTCCAATCGGTTTGGTGGTGAAGAAGGGATTGAATATCTGTTGCTGAATGTCTTGGGGAATACCAGGCCCGTTATCCGCGATCGCAATTTGCACCCAGTGGCCATCAACCACTGAAGTCATAATTTTAATTTGATTGGGATTTGCCTGGATATCCTGAAACGTTCGACTAGCATTGCCATCTTCTAAAGCATCGATCGCATTGGTGAGAATATTCATAAACACCTGATTGAGTTGTCCCGCGTAGCATTCCACCAGGGGTAGAGAACCGTAGTCTTGAATCACCTCAATAGACGGTCGTTCCGGTCTATTTTTGAGGCGGTGTTGCAAAATCAGTAGGGTGCTGTTAATACCCTCATGGATATCCACTGGTTTAAACTCTGCTTCGGCCATCCGCGAAAAGTTCTGCAACGATAGGACAATTTGGCGGATGCGATCGGTACCCATTTTCATCGAAGACAGCATTTTTGGCAGGTCTTCTTGCAAGAACTCCATGTCGATTTCTTCGGCTGCGATTTGAATTTCGTCAGCAGGGTTAGGATAGTGCTGTTGATAAAGCTGCACGAACCCTAACAAATCTTGGGCGTATTCCTGTGTATGGACGAGGTTGCCGTGAATGAAGTTGACCGGGTTGTTAATTTCGTGGGCGACTCCAGCAACCAGTTGCCCCAAACTAGACATTTTTTCGCTTTGAATTATCTGTGATTGGGTGCGTTGCAACTCGCTTAGGGCGTTTTTGAGTTCAACGGTGCGGTCTTCCACCCGGTCTTCTAATTCTGCATTACTTTTTTCTAAGGCGGTAAAGGATTCGCGCAGTTGTCTTGCCATGTGGTTAAAGGAGTTGGCAAGGGCGTTGAGTTCTTGAATACGGCTGTCTTCTACAGCTTGGTCGAAGTTGCCAGATGTTATTGCCTCACTCGCCCGATTCAGTCGCAGAATCGGACGGGCAATCCAGCCGGAGGTGAGAACGCCCATCCCACAAGCTACCCCCAATGCTGCTAAGCAGAGCAAGATTGTGGTGCGGGTGTTGGCATCAATCTGTGCCATGAACTCGCTTTCTGGCACACTCACCACCACTAACCAATCCAATCCATATTGGTCGCGCCAGGGAGTGAGTTGCACATAATAGAGTTCTCCCTGAAAATCAAGTCGGAGATCGGTGTCTTTAGAAATGGATTGAAACCCTTTGAAGCGTTGCTGGATTTGTTTGGCAATTCCCTGCACTATGGGATTGCCACTGTCGATCGCCTTCAAACGCCGAATCTCGTTTTTGACGGTGGTAAAGGGTTGTTCTTTCGCAGAATTAGCAATCAACATTCCATTGCGCTCGATGATGAAAACCTGCCCTGAGCTAGTGAGATCTATATTCCGTAAGAAATGGCTCAGTTTCAACAGATGGATATCGACTCCAACCATTCCTAGCAAGCGATTATTTGCGTCATAGATGGGGCGACCAGCGGAAGCAGCGATGTAGGGATAATTGGGATAATTTACGGTGACGAGCCGCGACCAGATGGGTTTACCTGCTTTCATGGGTTCGGTGTACCAGGGTTCTTGCAAGTTGTCCCAATCATAAATAGTCACGACGTGAGTGCGATCGCCTTTGTTATCGGTGGCATAATTAATGACATTATTCGGCGGTTTGGGACTCCAATCATCAATCACGACGCTTTTGGGGTCGTAGCGTGCGGCTCCTACTCCCTCACCCGTGATCAGTCCAATGCCGATGTAATTCAGGTCATAGGTCTGCATTTGGTGCCAGAAATACTTACCGAGGGTTTGGCGATCGCGCACATCTAGCAATCCCATCCGAATCGCATCGGCGTTAATCTTAATCACTTGATGCGGAATAGATAAATAAGCCTCCAGATGTTGATTCACCGAAATGCTGGTTCGATGCATCAACTGAGCCGCCAGGTCGTTTACGGCTTTTTGTCCATTTTTGAACGACAAATATCCCACCAGACCGACCGCTCCAAAGATTTGCAAAACAAATGGCACCATCAATATGAGCTGCAATGGGATCGCCTGAGTTTTGCTGAAGTGACGTATCTTCATGAGCGGAAATTACTTTTATTTTAGTATGATATACTATCTACAGTTCGATCATGTTTATACAGACAATCTTTACTTGTTTAATTAAAAATCTGACACTTTTTATGCTTTGCCGGAGTCTTGCCACCTCGTCGTAATAAAAGTCCTCAGTGCGGCTGCAAAAGGGCGATCGCCCTTTTGTCGAAACCCGAGCGATCGGCTTTAATGCAGAGTTTTAGCCGAGTTAACAGTGCGAATTCAAAGTTTAGTAAACGCAATCCGTGGTCGGATTGTTAAGGGTTGCTAATTGGAATTGATTTGGGGATTTGGGTTGATAGTCGCGCCGATTACAAAACTTGCCTGGGGGCGATCGGAATTTCAATAATAAACTCGCTCCCCTCTCTCGGTGCAGACACGCAAGTCAACTTTCCGCCGTGAGAACTAACCACAATCGAGTGCGAAATAGACAATCCCAAACCAGTTCCCGAACCCACTGGCTTAGTTGTAAAAAACGGATCGAATATCTTGTGCAGCACCTCAGTGCTCATTCCAGGGCCGTTGTCAGCAATTCTAATTCTAGCAGAATTCCTGTCTGTCACCTCTGTTGAAATTGTAATAGCAGGCTGGTTCTGAGAGTTTTCCGGGCAATCTCTTGCTATGAGGAGAGCATCGATCGCATTTGTCAAAATATTCATAAATACCTGATTCAACTGAGACGCATAACAAGTAATTAGTGGTAGCGTGCTGTAATTTTTAATCACCTCAATTCCCAAACGCCCGCCCTCTTTTCTCAGGCGCGGTTGCAGCAACATCACCGTACTGTCGATGCCTTGATGGATATCTACCGACTTCATTTGCGCTTCATCGAGGCGCGAGAAATTCCGCAAGCTCAGCACAATATCCCGGATTCTTTCCGCTCCTACTTTCATAGAATCCAGCAGCTTTTGCAAATCTTCGCTCAAAAATTCCAGCTCAATTGTTTCTATTTCCTCTAGGATTTCATCAGCCGGTTCGGGATAGTGCTGCTGGTAAAGCTCAATCAATTTTAGCAAGTCTTTAACGTATTCGCTAGCCGGATTGAGATTGCCGTAGATGAAACTTACAGGATTATTAATTTCGTGAGCTACACCAGCCACCATTTGCCCCAAACTCGACATTTTTTCCGTTTGGATTAATTGAGCTTGAGTTAGTTTCAGCTCGCGCAAAGTTTGTTCTAAACGCTCGTTCTTTTCATTTAACTCCTGCGTCCGCTCTTGCACTTTCTGTTCCACCGAATTGTAAAGCAGAGCATTTTCTAAAGAAATAGCAACTTGGGAAGAAAGCAACCTTAAAACTTCCAATCTGTGGGGAGTAAATGCCCCGACAGTTAAATTGTTTTCTAAATAAAGAATGCCGATCAGTTTGCCTTGATTGATGATGGGAGTACACAAAATAGATTGCAGTTGGTGTTTGGCGACGTAAGGATCGGCTGTAAATAGTCCCTCAGCCGCCGCATTGCTCAACACCAAATCCGAGCGAGTCCTTTCCACATAATTAATCACCGTCACAGGTAAATCCTGATAGCCTTCAACAGGCGTAAATTGCAGCACGGCTACATCTTCAGAAAATACTGACGCTTTAGCTAAAATCAACAGTTGACCATCTCTGACTAATATCAGAAAACCTAATTGAGCACCCGCATTTTCCAAGGATATTCTCATCAAAGAAGCCAGCAACTTATCGAGTACAATTTCGCTTGAAATCGCCAGAGATGCTTTCATTACCGTTGCTAAATCCAGCACTCTCGCATCGCTGCCAGTAGAAGTATGAATAGTTGTTGTAGTTTGACTGTTGTTAAAACTTCCGTTGAGCGGCGTCATTTCCCGCAACTGCGGATACTTCTGTTCTAAATCTTCTACTTTGCGGACTGCACCCCAGCGCAAGTAGCACGAGTGAGCTTCGCGCAAGTGGATTTTGGCATATTGATACTTGCCTTTACTCAACCAAAACTTAGCTGCTAGTTCATTAGCCAGCGCTTCATTTTGGACAAACTCATTGTCTTGAGCTAAACTGATAGAGAAATCGTACAGCTCTACAGCTTCTGAATCTTTCTTGGAAATTCTGGCTATTTCTGCTTGTACTAAAAGGTACTTGTGCAGAAAATTTTCGGCACAGTTGTCTGCCCAAATTTTCATCTGTTTTTGGTTGGCTTCTAACTTTTCCAAGTATTGCTTTTGCTTGTCTTCGGAAACATTGGGGAAAACGGCGGCTAAAACTAGAGAAAAGAAAAAATTCCATTCTGTAGCTGGTATGGCTCCGGTAATAAAAGATAGCTGTTTTTCTACTTCCAAAGCTAGTTGTAGCGCTTCATTGAAGTTGCCGTACCAGTACATTACCTGGCATTTCCGAATCTGATAAAGGCAGAGCGAGTACAAATTTTGATGAGCTTGACAGTTGTTGACGTATTCAGCTTCGCTGATATCTTCGCTTTCAAATACAAACTTTTCAGAAGTTAGTTTGCTCAAGTTGCGCAGGATTAACTCTACCCCTAATAATATATCGGTTACGAGCTGATTTTTGGTTTTTTGGCTGAACTGCAAATACCTGCTTGTGTCGGCCAGAATTTGCGAGATTTCTTTACCTTGAAAAAATGAGTTAGCTATGCGGTTGGACAGGATATAACCCGCATACTCTAAATCTCCTGATTCTAAAGCTGCTTGATATCCTTCATTGCTGATCGCGTGGGAATCTTTGATGTGATTGAACCAGTAATAAAAAATACTGACTAGGGATGAACAAGCTCTGCACTTCAAGCCGATATTGCCAGATTTTTCGCTGAGATTCAGCGAGAGCAAGCCGAATTGATACGCAGCTTTGTAATCTCCCGAAACTGCGTTTAAGAACATACCGTAGCCAGCATAGCAAAGAGAGGCTTCGGGTACTAAACCGTATTGTAGAGAAAGATTGACTCCTTTTAAAACGCTGACTTTCCACAAGTCGGGATTTTTGAGGTACGCCGATGTGAGCAAGTTTGTAATTAATTTGACGGCCACTTTTTTTTCGGGTACAGTCATTTCGGGGGCGTCAATCAGGGAAGCTATTTCTCTACCAGCCAAAATATTCGTGGCTGTTGCAAATTCTTCGGATATGACTTTTTGTAGCCCGTCTAGCGGCAAGTCAATACCTAGCAAGTCCAAAGCTTTGATTCCTGCTTTAACGGCTTCTTCGTACTTCGCCCGCAGGGTGTACTGCACGATCAGCAGGTTGTAAATTTCTACCTTTTCTAATGCCGATCGCGCTTTTTCTAAAGTTATATTAATAAATTCTTCAGACTTCTCAAAAAAACCGTTTAAATACTCAACATTTGCCCGCTCCATGTGCAAGGCAAAGGCTAAATCGTAGTGGGCATCCCAAATATCGGCGCTCAAACCGTCCATGCCTGCGGTCAAATACTGCAAGGCAGCAACATAAGCAGTGGCATCTTTGGCTCTGCGGGCCGCGTCTAAATTCAGCGTTGCCAGTTCAATTAATTCTCGATGGTCTTTAATTAGCGATCGAGCTACATTCAAGTGATCGACTAATTCAAAGATTCTGTCAGCTCGATATTCAGCCGGAGTGTTTTCTAGGATTTGCCTGCCTATTTTCAGGTGAACGGCCTTTTTTTGCGAGTCGTCGATCAGAGCGTAAGCTGCTTGCTGTACCCGATCGTGCAAAAATTTATAATTCAGAATTAATAGCGGGAACAGCACGTAATCTAATGACTTGCTTTCCAATTCCGAAGTTGGCAGAATCAGTCCCGACTTAATCGCCGGCAACAGGTGAGAAAAAGTTTCAGAGGCTTCTTTTTCATGAATTAAAGAAAGAGTATTTAAGTCAAATTCGTTACCCAAACAAGCCACTAAACGCAAAACTTGCTGCGTTGAACTTGGCAGTTTTCTCAATTTTTGTACCATCAAATCTACTACATTGTCAGTGATAGCGCACTGCTCAATTTGACTCATATCCCAATGCCAGCCGCCCTTAATCCCCGACTGTGGCGGGTGAAAAACTAGCAAGTTTTCCTGATACAATGTTTGCAGGAATTGATTGACAAAAAAAGGATTGCCGTCGGTTTTGCTGATTACCAATTCAGCTAAGGGTTTCACAGATTCTCGATCGCTGTGCAAAGTCTCGGCAATCAAATGAGTTATGTTTTCCACCCCCAGCGGCGACAAAGCAATCTGATTAATGATAGCTTCCTGATTTCGCAGCGTCTCCACAGTCATCATTAAAGGATGAGTAGGACTAACTTCATTATCCCGATATGCGCCAATTAAAAACAGATATTGCGTAGCTTCATCTGTCATCATCAATTCGATCAGCTTGAGAGTAGCAGAATCAGCCCACTGCAAATCGTCGAGAAAAATTACCAGCGGATGTTCTGGTTGGCAAAATACGCGAATGAAATTTTGAAAGACTAAATTAAAGCGGTTCAGAGATTCCGTCGGCCCCAATTCAGCTACAGGAGACTGAGCTCCGACAATTAGTTCAACTTCCGGAAGGACATCAATAATAATTTGCCCATTTTGACCGAAAGAACTGCGGAGTTTTTCGCGCCAAACTCCTAATTGAGCTTCGCTTTCAGTTAAGAGTTGTCGCACCAATTCCGAAAAAGCGCTGACAACTGCAGAGTAAGGAATAGTTCGCTTGTACTGGTCAAACTTTCCCCAAATAAAATAGCCACGCCTGCGGGTAATAGGTTTGTCTAAAATCTTCACCATTGCAGATTTGCCAATGCCGGAATAACCAGCAATCAGCATCATCTCGCTGCGAGATTTATGCTGTCCTCTCGATAAGACTGACAGGGAAATTTCTTTCCTGGATTTGCTCTCTTTCTTGATGATAGAAATTTGGGATTGTTCGGTGCGGGTTCGATTATTTGTTGCTGCTACCCGTTCAAATGCTGCTACAAGAGTTTCAACTTCTCGCTGTCTGCCGTAAAGTTTTTGAGGGATTTGAAATTTGTCGGAAATATCTTGGCTGCCGAGAGGAAACTCGGAAACAACCCCAGATGTTTGCCACTGAAACAAGCAGGATTCCAAATCGGCTTTTAGTCCCCAAGCACTTTGATAGCGCTCCTCAGCGGTTTTTGCTAACAATTTCATCACAATATCTGAAACAGCTTGAGGAATTTCTGGGGCAATTTCAGCGATAGGTACTGGCTGTTTGGCGATGTGACAGTGAACTAACTCCATAGGATCTGTAGTGGGAAAAGGGAGCTGTCCTGCCAGGATTTCATAGAAGGTGACGCCGAGGGAATAAAAGTCGGTGCGGTAATCGATTACCCGGTTCATTCTGCCGGTTTGTTCCGGCGACATATAGGCTAAAGTGCCTTCTAAAAAATTAGGATTTTTATTCGGAACGTGTTCCAGGTTTGATGCCGTTGAGATGCTGAAATCTATGAGTTTAACTTGTCCTGTAGCTGGATTAAAAACTATATTAGAGGGGTTGATATCTTTATGAATTACATTTTTACCATGAATCTCTCCCAAAGTTTCAGCAACTTTGATGGCAGTAGTCAGAAATCCTAAAATTGTAAATTTTTGGGAAGCCATAAAGATTTTTAAAGATTCGCCCCCAAAATCTTCTAAGATCATTGCCAGACTATTTCTAACCTGCTGCAACTTGTAAACTTTAACAACTCCGTCCAGCAGGTTTAAGTTGGCAGTAATCTCATATTCGCGCTTGTATCTATTCAGTTCTTCAGGAGTCGGATAGTCTTCTTTGATAAGTTTGATAATAACAGGTTGGTTGTCCTGCTCGTTGTGGCCGCGGTAAACCAGGGAAGTGCTGCTTTCATAAATGAGAGCGAGAACTGCAACGCCGGGAATTGCCATCATAGTTGGGTTCTCTCAAATTAGGTGTGCTTGGTCAATGTTACAGGACTTACGCGCGGCGGGCTAGAAACCCTGTTTCTTCGTTGCTAGTCGTTGACGAACCCAAGATTTTCTCGTATAAGCCGGGTTTCTTTTCGTAAATCCTATGTTATTCTTCATTATCGCTCAAGAGATATCTTTTGGGATGTGTGGGAAGACACGCCTTGACAGCAAAGAACTGCTGAGGTGACAAAAGCGCCTTCGGGGTTTCGTCACCTCAGCATTTAAGCAAAGAAAAGCACAAATACAGGATTTGTGCAAGGATTTACTCTGAGACTCGATCGCACGCCTGACAAAAAAAAACAATCTCAGCTTTTAGGAGATTGCTTGAATGAAGGTCTCACACCTCAATCAAACCGCCCAAAGGTGCAACTCCTAACTACACGCTAGTCATCAACGCGCCGGCTCGAATAATAACCTTTAATCTCGGAGTTAAAAAATTTGCCTGTAGAATCAGCATCTTGTAGAGATTCCCACATTTGGGGTTCCACATCGCTGTATTGATAGACTGACCCGCTGCTAAATTCTATTTGCAAAACTTGCTCCTCTTCGTCGTATCCGATCGATCTAGCCATTTCGGAATCTACCGACATCATCGCAATTGGTTCTGGGCTTGAAGCAATTTCTTTTAATTCTATACCAGCACTGAGTTCTGTTGAATCTGTATTCGCGATGAAATCAACCATTTGCAGCCCTTCCTTTGCAGCTTCGGGAGCGACAATTTCGATAAATTCGACTTCTTCCCCCCGCTCGATTAACAGTCCTAGCTTGCCGTTAGAGTGACCAACTGCTAATACGTTGCTCAAGTCTATTTTGGATAGTTTCATGGGATTTGTCAAGGATTGATTTTACGTCAATATCTCCCCCGCTTTGCAACTTTTGATGCCGGGAAAATAGTGGATTAATTAATAGTTTATCCTGAGTTGGCTAAAAAGTCAATATATACCTTTGCGAAAATTCTGGCAGCAATCTAGGTGTAAGTTGCGCCTGGGGTATCCTACGTTGATAAAATTTGCAGATTTCTTAACGAAACTTGACAATAAATTAAGAATTATTGCCATAAAACAAAGGTAAAGTTATGGGAATTGCCAGTTAAATCCCAAGCAGCAAAAGCGTTTGAGCATTTCTCAAATCTGTAAATCCTCAGAAAGTTACTATTTCTAAAGGATTCATCCGGTGAGAAAATCAGAAACAACCTTAAAATTTAGCAGTAATCGCCCGATCGGGCAATTCTCAACCAGCACCAGGAAAAATACCTATGAAATTGGCTTATTGGATGTACGCAGGCCCAGCCCACATCGGCACTTTGCGCGTCGCCACTTCCTTCAAAAACGTCCATGCGATCATGCACGCACCCATTGGAGACGACTATTTTAACGTCATGCGTTCCATGCTGGAGAGGGAACGGGACTTTACCCCGGTAACTACCAGCGTCGTTGACAGACACGTACTGGCGCGGGGCTCGCAGGAACGGGTGGTGGACAACATCACCCGCAAAGACAGAGAAGAACACCCAGATTTAATCGTGTTGACTCCGACTTGCACCTCCAGCATTCTGCAAGAAGACTTAGAAAACTTCGTGGAGCGAGCTCAATTGGATGCCAAAGGCGATGTATTGCTGGCCGATGTCAACCATTACCGCGTCAACGAACTGCAAGCTGCCGATCGCACTTTGGATCAAATCGTCCAGTTTTACATTAACAAAGCCCGCAAAAAAGGCGATTTAGTAGAAGCCAAAAGCGAAAAACCATCTGTCAACATTATCGGTATGTCTACGCTGGGTTTCCACAACCAGCACGACTGCACCGAGTTGAAGCGTTTGATGGCAGATTTGGGCATTGAAGTCAACGAAGTTATTCCCGAAGGTGCTTCGGTTCATAACTTGAAAAGACTACCGCGCGCTTGGTTTAACTTGGTTCCTTATCGGGAATTGGGGATGATGGCCGGGGAGTATTTGCAAAAAGAATTCGGCACGCCGATGGTGGATATTACGCCGATGGGTGTGGTGGAAACTGCGCGCTGTATCCGCAAGATTCAGCAAGTTTTGAATGCTCAAGGTGCGGATGTTGATTACGAAAATTTCATCGACCAACAAACGCGGTTTGTGTCGCAGGCTGCTTGGTTTTCTCGATCGATCGACTGCCAAAACTTAACTGGCAAAAAAGCCGTCGTATTTGGCGATAATACGCACGCTGCGGCGATGACGAAGATTTTGGCTCGCGAGATGGGAATCCACGTTGTGTGGGCAGGAACCTACTGCAAACACGATGCTGATTGGTTCCGGCAAGAGGTTAGCGAGTATTGCGATGAAGTGCTCGTTACGGACGATCACGGGGCGATTGGAGATGCGATCGCCAAAGCCGAACCTTCCGCGATTTTCGGTACACAAATGGAACGCCACGTCGGTAAGCGGTTGGATATTCCCTGCGGCGTAATTGCTGCACCGATTCACGTCCAAAATTTCCCGATCGGCTACAAGCCATTTTTGGGTTATGAAGGCACGAATCAGTGCGTAGATTTGGTGTACAATTCCTTCACTTTGGGAATGGAAGACCACTTGCTGGAAATCTTCGGCGGCCACGATACCAAGGAAGTGATTACGAAGGGTATTTCGGCTGATTCTGATATGGGTTGGACGAAGGATGGACAGGCTGAATTGAACAAAATCCCTGGTTTTGTGCGGGGTAAGGTGAAGCGGAATACTGAGAAGTTTGCGCGCGATCGGGGGATTGATAAGATTACCGTTGAGGTTCTTTACGCAGCGAAGGAATCTGTCGGCGCGTAGTTAGTTGTAGGGTGGGCATTTGCCCACCTTACTTAGTAATATCAACTCCGGTAGCATCGGAATTAATATTACTCACAGTCAGGACACGGCAGTGCCGTGTCCCTACCTCCATTAATTGTAGGGACACGGCACTGCCGTGTCCTCTATATCATTCCGATGCTACCGGAAACAATATGACGATCGCCCTTTTCAAACCAAGTGCGATCGGCCTTATTCTTCCGCGCTATCTTCTGGCTCATTTTCCGCCTCAAAATCCACCTTCTCATACATATCTGCTAGCGGTACTTCAACTTTAAAAAAATCAAAAACTAGCGCTGTATCGTCTTCATCGTACTGACTGTACGACCATCGCTTGTTTGCCAACTTGCAATACTGCTCTACATAAATTCGCGATTGGTCAATTAGAATATACTCTTGAAAGGTCGGCAGCGTTTGATAAAACTGAAACTTATCGCTGCGATCGTAACTTTTGGTAGATTTTGATAAAACTTCAATAATAACTTGAGGATTTATTACCGTATCTTTGCGATTGTTGTAATACTCAGGTTTCCCTAAAATTACCATCACATCGGGATAAGTATAAAATCGCTTTTTCGGCATCCACAGGCGCACGTCACCCATGAAAACATTATAATCAAGTCCCTTAAGAGCAAGACGTAATGCTATACTCATATTCAGGGAAATGTGATTGTGATTTGTACTTGCACCTGTCATGGGAATAATTACTCCGTCGGAATATTCACTTTTAGACTCTGCTGTTTCTTCCAGAGCTAGATATTCTTCTGGAGTAAAGTATCGCTGTGAAGTTGGCTGTTCTGTTACTTGTAGACTAGCTGTCACGGTTTTTTACCTTCAATTCATATCTTGCGTCCAGTCTAACATTGCCCAAAAATGCGATCGCCCGAATCAAACATTCGGGCGATTAAGAGCGGGATAGCTTCGCTCGCGCGTGCTTTCAGACAGTCGCCACCAAAATTAATCGATCGGATCGAAAACAAGAGTCAATCGAGCACCGGGAAGCAGTTGTTTGAGAACTCGCAAGTGACCCTCTGCATCTGACCAACTGCGAAAGCGACCCACAACGACCCTTTGCAGATTCGGAAGCAAACGAACAACGATCCACGGTTTGAGACGTTTTTCATACCGCATAATAGGTGTATCTCCTTTGTTAATTGGAGCCATAGCCAGTCCTGAGCCCTCGGAAAGCGTCGGACTGGCTTTTGACTTTTGCATACTTAGTTTAATCCAAATAAAGCAGTTTGACAACCGCTGCGGTCTATTATGCAACTGTAACAGTCTATACAGCAAAAAATTTGGCATACAAGGTGCTAGCATCTGCCTTGCAAAGGTTGTGCTATACGAGCAGTTAAACAGTGATCCGGTGGAGATTAGCAGTTGTCATGGCCGATCGGAATATCAGTAACAAGGAACTGGCTGTCCTAACGGGCATGAATCCCAGGTCTATTTCTCGACTCAAAACTCGCCGTTACCTCACCAGAATAGACGCAGCAACGTTAAACGTTCTCTGCAAATCACTCAATTGCAAGCCCGGAGACTTAATGGATTACGAGGAGGACAGTCCCGATCAAGCCTGAAATTTGAGGGCATAAGCAAGCCCACAGTTTTGATATGATTGGGAGCGTTAGCACAAGGCAAATATTGACAGTGAGCAAGCGCGTTCACATAACACTCCCCGACTACATATATGAATCCTTAGAGCTGTGGGCCGATCGGCAAGGTAGACCCACAGCCAGCTTGATAGCTTTTATCGTTGAAACAGCGGTGTTGGAAGCAAAAAAAAAAAGGAGACATACCCCCTGAGCCTGAAGATCCCAAGAGCAACAGTAGTTCGTAGGGTGCGTCGCCACCCAAAATCTCTGACTTGCATATCGATAATCTTAGTCCTGGACGCAGAAACCGGGTTTTTTACGAAAATATTGGCTCGTAGCCTTTAATATCGGTAAAAAACCCGGTTTCTTTGGTTTGATGTGTCCAGGACTGAATCTAATAGCGACGCACCTGTGCGATCGATTAACTTTCCCATACAACTTGGCAAATCCACCGCACAATCGCTCCAATCAAATCAGATTGACTGAGTGAAAAAGCTGCCAGCGAATGCGCGTTATTCTCGCTAACAATAGCAATATTGCCGTCAAACTTGCTTAAATCGTTGACAAATGTCTCGCTAAATCCTGTCGCCTCTTCCCCCCGCGAGTTGTAGAATACTAAGATCAAAGATTTCTCGCTATCCATTAGCAGCAAATCCCAATAAGTTTGTAAATCTGCCATTGTTTTCGGTGTGCCATCCTCACTTTTGGGACAGCCTTGTTTCAGCATTTCGGTGTAAATTTTGGCGGCGGGGTTGTCGGGGTTGATGAAGTTTTTGCTGTCGATGCACAGGAGTTGGATTTGATTGGATAATTCGGCTTGATTATTGATTTCTCTGGCAATGTCTTGGGGGAAAGTTTGCCAATCGGGAACTTCGGGATGGGGTGTGGTGGTTGGATGGTGCCATGCGTCATAGAAGGTGGTGTAAGGGAGATTTTGGGCACAGTGCCAGATGACTGCGTAGGAATTTTTGAATCTCTCAAAGTCATTTTCGTAAGTCTTATCGGATAGGCAATTTTTTAAGGCAGTGACAACCCCTGTCATTTGCTGAGTTTCTGTCATTTTTGTTGTTAAAAAAAAGGCTGCTGTCTCCTGTCTAGATTTATCCTCACAGGTAAGGATAAATTGAGTTAAATCAGCGATCGGATATGGGTTGCCTTCGTCTATTACCCCTAACCTATTTGTGTCTATTTTCCCTAACCTATTTTCTGCTTGATACCGAATATTTTCATCTCCAGAGGTGTGGAGTAACTCAGTGAAAGCGACGATGGAATCTGGGTTGCTTTCGTCGATTTTCCATAAGCTATCTGCTGCTTGCAACCGAATAAATTCATTCTCCGAGGTGCGGGTTAACTCAGTTAAAGCGGCAATCGAATCTGGGTTGCCTTCGTCGATTTTCCATAAGCTATCTGCTGCCTGCCACCGAATATCTTCATTCTCAGAGGTGCGGATTAACTCAGTTAAAGCAGCGAACGCATCTGGGTTGCCTTCGTCTATTTCTCCTAAGCTTGTTGCTGCCGCACACCGGATATATTCATTCTCAGAGATGCGGATTAACTCAGTTAAAGCAGCGAACGCATCTGGGTTGCCTTCGTCTATTTCTCCTAAGCTTGCTGCTGCCGCACACCGAATATCTTCATTCTCAGAGGTGCGGATTAACTCAGTTAAAGCGACGAACGCATCTGGGTTGCCTTTGCCTATTTCCCCTAAGCTATTTACTGCCTTCCACCGGAGATCTCGATCCTCAGAGGTGCGGATTAACTCAGTTAAAGCGACGATCGCATTTGGGTTGACTTTGCCTATTTTCCCTAAGCTATCTACTGCTTCCAACCGAATACCTTCATCCTCAGAGGTGCGGATTAACTCAGTTAAAGCGGCGATCGCATTTGGGTTGCCTGCATATATTTCCCCTAAGCTATATACTGCACTCTGCCGGAGATCTCGATCCTCAGAGGTGCGGATTAACTCAGTTAAAGCAGCGATCGCATCTGGGTTGCCTTCGTCTATTTTTTCTAAGCTATCTGCTGCCATACATCGGGTATCTTCATCCTCAGAGGTGCGGATTAACTCAGTTAAAGCAGCGATCGCATCTGGGTTGCCTTTGCCTATTTCTCCTAAGATTACTACTGCCTCCCACCGGATATATTCATTCTTAGAGGTGCGAATTAACTCAGTTAAAGCAGCGAACGCATCTGGGTTGCCTTCGTCTATTTTCCCTAAGTTGACTACTGCCTCCCACCGGATATCTTCATCCTCAGAGGTGCGGATTAACTCAGTTAAAGTGGCGATCGCTCTTGTCCGATCGCTCTCTGGCAATATTGCTTTTGATGCTTCGGCAATTGGATATAAAAATGTCTGCCACTCCTGCTTTTCAATATTGAAATAACCAAATCCCCACTGCACAATTTGAGCAACGATCGCATCAGCCAAAGCACAATCCTTAAACTCATCAATTAATACAGCAGCTAGAAAATAAGCTCGAAACCCATAAAAATATTTGCATCCATCATCAAACTCCACCAACGCCTTAATAAACGCTTCCTTCTCCTCCCTCTCCACATCCTTTCGCCCCATCCACAGCAACATCACCTCTTTCCACTGCCGCTCGAAAATCCGATAAATCCCCTGCTGCGGATTCTGCGGCACATGATTCAAGAAAAAGTGCCAATCCTTAATCTCGCACGCTGCAAAATATTCCTGAAAAGAAGGATGATAGAAAGCATAAACAGATTTCAGCGGGTTTTCGGCATCAACTCCGACTCGATTCAGCCAACCTAAGTCAATTGCTTTTTCAAATAACTCTGGATGCGGTTGCGCCAGATGTTTGCTCACAAACCAATCCGGCAATATCGATTTATATCCAGCTTCAATTGCTGTCAGTGCCAACTTTCCCAAGGCAGCATTTAAGTTGGTTCTCTGTGCTGCTGTTGTCGGGAAAGCTTGTTTTTTGAAATCATAAAGCGCTGCGACAAATACCTCATAAAGTTCGGCTTTAGTATCCGGTAATTTTTGCTGTCCGAATTCCCAAGTTAAACACAGCAGGAATAACCGCAGGGGATTGCGTACTAAATCTTTGATTCGCTCTTTTCCCGGTTCGTCTAAGGCGGCGCGGAGATTCGCCCCCACCCCCCCCTTGGTAAGGGGGGGAGCAGGAATGGAGGTAGTTTCTTTTGCGCGTAGAACCCCCCCCTGCCCCCCCTTGGTAAGGGGGGGAGCAAGAATTGAGGTAGTTTCCACCCTTGGTAAGAGATTAGGAATCGGGCTAGTTTGCCCCCTTGGCAAGGGGGGATTAAGGGGGGTAAACCATCGATCGATAAACAATTTCACCTGATCGGAATTATCGCCGTCTCCATAGCTGAAATCGAGCATTCTATAAGTATCAAAATCCGACAGGGAATTCCCCGTAGCCTGCCAAATATTCAGGCGGCAACTGATTACTATTCGTACTTTATCGAATACCCGTTCTCTCAACTGTGGCGATAGAGTTCCCAGGGAATCCGCTATTCCCATTTCATCCGCGCCGTCCAACAGCAACCAGATTTTTCCTGCTGTCAGTAATTCCTTAAATTCTTTCACCCATTCCGCAGGTGCAGCATCCAATTGTCCCGCCGCTATTCGCAGCCAATCTTCGATTAAATATTCGCACAAAGGTTTTTTCACCTCTGCTAAGGATATCCATACGGGCAAATATTCAGTTTCCGCCAATATACGATCGCCAATTTTCAACAACTGAGTGGTTTTTCCCGCACCCGGTTCGCCGATGACTGCAAGGCGTTTGCCGTTGCTTTTAGGGCTGTCACTGTTAGCGAGGACTTTTTCGCAAAATTCGTCGTAACTTAGGGGAATGAGTTTTTCGGCTTCCTGATAAGCTTGGGAACCTATTTGAGGGGAAAAATCATCGCGGCGCTGGGGGTTTTGCTGGCGTTCGATTAATCCCAAGGGGACGTGAATCTCGTTGAGGTCTATTTTTCGCCCTAAGTCGTTGGCAAAAAAAGTGTTGGCTGCTTGTCGCTTGGTTTGGGCTGCGGCGCGGCAGGTTTCGCGCCAGTCAATTTGGGTTGCTGGCGGTGAGGGTGGGCTCCATTCGTGGCGATCGACAATTTCGGTTATTTCTAAATTTAAAGCTTGGGCGATCCAAGTAATAAAGTCTCTCCTAATTCGCTTTTTATCAAGAAACCGCTTAACCGTGTCAATACTCACCCCTGACTTTTTTTTTAAATCCTCTTGAGTCCAACCTTTCTTATCCGGTTTTTCAGGCTTGGGCAATTGGGCCATTCTTTCGCGAACTTTCTCTAATCCTTCTGGAGTAAGTCCTATGGTGCTGGAATTGGGAGTTTTGCTCATCGGTGGTAAGTGGAGAGATTGCGACTATTCATAGTTTAGTGAATAGCTAGGGAAAAATCCTAGTGCAGATCGGTGCAGTTCAATCTGCACTGTTTTGCTCTGGATGCTGCCCCTGGTATGCGGTTATTTGTAGATTATGACATTTAGGAATACCGCCATGAAGTTCAAAGATATTGTAAAAAATCACAAATTCACCTGCGTTGCTGGACAATTGACCGAGTTTGGCATCGTCAATTTAATCTCGTGGTTAGATCCAGTTTCAGGATTTTGGATTGGTATTGTTTGCTTGGTTTGGCATATTTTCCAGGATATTAGGGAAGAAGACGAAGAAGACAGCGATAGTCACTCCAAATAGGTTCGCAGCATCGGACTTTAGTCCTCGGTTGGATCGTAGCAGCAAATTTTAGGTCGATCGCGGGCGGGAACTCTTAGAACCGCCCCTACAAACGTGAAATCTGCTGTATTAGCTTCGGAAAGATCGCACGGACGATCCTTAATTCGCCCGCACAAAACAAGAAACCCTCCCCAACAAGGAGAAGGGAGGGTGAAAAGACAGTGAAAAATTTAAGTTTTTGCAGAATTAACAATAAGGAGTTACATCTTCGCCACACTCGTCAACCAAATAACACAAAGCTCGAAAGTGCAGCCCAACCACTTGCTCGTAAAGCGGATTTAACTTGCACAGTGGCGGAATGGATAACAAGCGTGCGATCGCCCACGAGAGAAATTTCTACAATATCAGATGAGCCAATCTTGCTCTCAGGCAAAAAATCATGTCAACCTCTACGAAAAGGGAGTATCCCGATCTTGTGGCGATCGCCCGTCGGGCCTAAAAATGGTTTACCGAAACGTCCCTAATTCAGATTTAATCATCCCGCTTTCCTGCACGATCGCGGAGGCTGCTTCGCCCAAAATTTTGTGTGCGGCCGTCGTCGGATGAATGCCGTCCCAAAACAAAAATCGATCGGGACTACCACAAACACCTCCACCCGATAAACAGGCACTCGTCACATTAGTCAAGCCATATTTAGCCGGGTTTGCGATCGCTTCCCGATAAAGCGCATTAGCATCCAGAGTCGCAATCTTTAAGTCAGAATGCTGTTGACTTAATACCTTAACCGTTCGCCTCAAACCTTGATTGTGTGCTTGTGTCAATGCAGTGAGCCTTGTAGAATTAGCGCCTTTTCGCGTCGCCGGTAACTGCCCCAAATCTGGTAAATTTGCCACCAAGATATTTTTGGCACCCACACCAGCAAGAGAAGCGATCGCCTTTGCCACATTTTCAACGGGAAGCTTCGCATTATTTACCCCCTGCAAATAATCATTTGCACCCGCCCACAGTACATACAGCGCATGAGGATTTGCCTGTTTTTGGGAGTTAGTCCATGACTGAACTTGCGCTAACAAACCAGGGACAAGGCTATTGCGATCGCTGCCCGTTGTTGCACCTCCATAAGCCAAATTAGTGACTCGTTCAGGCGGCAACTTTAGGCGATCGGCAAGATACTCTACCCAAACCTTACCATTCGAGTAACGCCCTTGAAAGTAAGTCGAACGAGGCGGATATTGACCCCCGCTCGCTCGAAACACCATTCCCATATCGGAAAGACTGTCCCCAAATACATATAGTTCATTGACAGCCTCAGAACTTTGAGCTGATAGGATGAGTGCAACCATAAAAGATAAAAGCGCAATAATTACTGCAAACAACGTTTTTTTTAACACTTTTTTCAACACTTGGTATTAGTTATATGGTTAAAATATTTGATAATTTTTACCGCTAATTGCCGAGTTCGTAAATTTCAATTTTAGTATTAGTTAGATTTGTGAATGAGCTTAAATATTTGCTTCAATTACTAATCTATCAATTTTGGGAAAAATGTGGGGAATAAACCTGAACTTTAATTGCGGTTTGCCTCACTCCACTGCTCAACCTACATAGATTGATGATGTCCTTGACACTTGTCTAATGGTATCTAGCTCATAGCGCTGTGGAGGGGGCAAAACCGTATATATTTTGGGAGATTACCCAATAAAGTTAGGCAAGAGGCGAACCACGAAACTGTCGCAAACAACCACCATTGAGATAACTACCCATCACGGAATAAAAGAATTGATTGAAAGCGGATTTACTGGACGAG
The DNA here is from genome assembly GCF_036701825.1 of Microcoleus sp. MOSTC5. NCBI lineage: Bacteria > Bacillati > Cyanobacteriota > Cyanophyceae > Oscillatoriales > Microcoleaceae > Microcoleus > Microcoleus sp. MOSTC5. The sequence goes on from NZ_JAUBRK010000033.1 coordinate 64,821, forward strand.
CAAGAAATCGATCGCACTTTAGATCCTTGAAAGCCCGCACAAAACAAAAACCCTCCCCAACAAGGATAAGGGAGGGTGAAAAGACAGTTAAAAATTTAAGTTTTTGCAGAATTAACAATAAGGAGTCACATCCTCGCCACACTCGTCAGCCAAATAACACAAAGCACGAAAGCGCAGCCCAACGATTTGCTCGTAAAGCGGATTTAACTTGCACAGCGGCGGAATGGATAATAAAGTGCGAGCGCCAAGTTTGAATTCTCGCTCAAACGGACACTGGCTAGGAATAAATTTACACAGCAACCGAGCCAACTTTTGACTTTTAATTGCAGTGTTATCAAGCCATTCTTTTAGCGGATGCAAGGGGTCAAAGTGTGGCTTTTGACCGTAAGGTTGAGAATTTGTAGCGACATTAACTGCGGTTTCTTGTTTGCTAAACCTTACCCAATTTGGTAGAGTTCGGTAGGAGACTGTATGCTCAAATACGTTCATTTTGCTCTGTTCCTCTTTGATAACGAGGTGCCAAGAACTCTTTGTAGAGCTTGTGCTATATTATCTACAATCAGTATCTACAGCATCTCGTTTTGCTTTACCGGATTGAACTTCTTAAATTAATGACTTAGGGCGAGAAAAGTAGTTCCTGATTTTTTTTTAAAGACGGTGTGCACTCTAAAAAGTGTCCTCATTTCAAGCCCAACAATTGATTGATAGGGTAAAAATTCTGTCTTCTACTTTTTAGCTTCAACCTTCGGTTGACTCTCCTTTTGTAGTTCAATTACAATTGTGACGCATCGAGGTGAATTATCCTATACGTGAAAATGCGGAACTTTTAATAAAACTTATCATATTTCTAAATAAGCTCTGCTGCAAACAACCCTGAAACCCCGCCCCAACTATCTTTGCTCGCGATCGCTCAGAAACTTCTACAATGAGAAATAATCGGTATCACCGCCCTCACAACCCATGAGTAACCCAGAAACCAAAGCTATCACCCGCGAATTGCAAAGCCACGCCGCCATTCTCGGCGGCTTCGTCTCCCTCCTCTGGATTATCGAAATTGTCGATGTATTCGTGTTCCGAGGCAGGCTGAATGCCTACGGAGTCCGCCCCCGCAGCATCGAGGGACTTCAAGGCATCCTGTTTATGCCTTTTCTGCACGGCAGTTTTGCTCACTTAGCAGCCAATACCCTCCCTTTTGTGACATTTGGTTGGTTGATAATGCTGCGAGAAATTAGCGACTTTTTTATCGTGAGTGCCGTCACGGTGCTAGTCAGCGGATTCGGAGTTTGGCTGACCGGCGCCCCCTATTCCGTTCACATTGGTGCCAGCGGATTAATCTTTGGTTATTTCGGCTTCTTGCTGCTGCGTGGCTATTTTGAACGCAGCTTTACCTCTATTTTGGTATCTTTAGTTGTCGGTTTTTTCTACGGCAGTTTAATTTGGGGAGTTTTGCCCTCGCAGCCGGGAGTTTCCTGGCAAGCGCATTTCTTTGGCTTTGTCGGCGGGGTATTAACCGCTCAATTTTTGGGGCGGCAGAAACGGCAAATTAACTAGGATTAGGAGTTATGGTGCACGGTATCATCACCGTAGTTTATTGGCCCGAACTTATCTGAAAGCGTAGGTTTTTTGTCAATAAAGCTAGTTTATTCTGTAACAATTGCATCCCGGACAGCAAGACTAACTGCTGACCAATAATTCAACCCGCGCCGGCAAGCACACTGTAAAAACCGAACCGGAACCTAACTCGCTTTGAACGTGCATATCGCCACCCATCATCACGCAAAAGTGACGGCTAATAGTCAATCCCAAACCCGTGCCGCCGTACTTGCGTGTAGTTGAGGCGTCGCCCTGCATAAAAGCTTGAAATAAATGCTGCAATTGTTCGGAGGAAATCCCAATGCCCGTATCAGCTACGCGAAAAATTATTAAGTCGGAAGGTTCTGCTATTTCTTGAGTTGTTAAGCTTTCATGTTTAACTCTTTCAATGCAGAGGGTAATAGTGCCGTTTTCCGTAAATTTAGCTGCATTGCTCAGCAGGTTGAGCAATATTTGACGAGTTTTGGTAATGTCAGCATACATCACTCCCAAATCGCTACCACAATCAACTTGAAACTTATTATAATTTTTATCTACCAAGGGTTTGACAGTAGAAACTACCTGGTCAATTAAATTAACCGGGTTGAAAGTTTCTAAGTAAAGTTCCATCCGCCCTGCTTCAATTTTAGAAATATCTAGAATGTCGCTAATTAAAGACAGCAAGTGTTTGCCCGCCATTTGAATTTTGTGCAAGTCGGGGATAAAATCTTCGCAGCCTAAATCCTCGGCGTCTTCTTTGAGCATATCGCTGTAACCAATAATCGCATTGAGGGGAGTTCGCAATTCGTGGCTCATATTCGCTAAAAAGGCGCTTTTGGCTTGGCTTGCGGCTTGAGCTATTTCCGCTACTTTTTGGAATTCTTCTGCTAATTTGCGCTGAGTAATATCTTCAGCAATACCGACGATGCGGTAAATTTCTCCGGTTTGGCTGCGGACTGGAAAAGCCCGATCGCGCACCCAGCAAACTGAACCGTCCGTTGGCGTAGCCCCCGTAGGGGATCGCACTACCCGATACTCCTCATCATAATCGCCCAGCACCTGTTTCTCAAAAGCAGCCTTGACGCGATCGAGATCCTCCGGGTGAATAGCATCCCAAAAAGCCTCCGGTTCTGACTGCAAACTCTGACAGCTCAAATTCCATATTTTCTCGCAAGCAGGGCTCACATAAACTAGCTGCTTTTGATTGGGTTCTCTAATCCAAAATACCTCATGAATATTTTCTGCCAACTGACGAAACCGCTCCTCGCTGGCCCGCAACTGCCCCACAGCACTGTGAAATTCAGTCACATCCTGAATCAGCGATGCCACCCCAATAATGCTGCCGTCAGCATCAACCAAAGTCGTATTGTACCACTCGCAAAGAATAATTTTGCCGTCCTTTGTCATGTTCTCGTTAATGCTACTAATTCCTCCTTGATTCGTTAGCAAAGTGATAGATAGTTGCCTGACATACTCCTTAGCACTTTCAGGAACTATTAGATCGACTCCGTGGCGTCCCATTGCTTCCAAGCGGTTGTATCCAAAAATTCTTTCCGCTGACAAATTCCATTCCGCTACTTCAAAGTTTAGATTCCATTCAATCGCCCCCAAAGGAGTTTGGTGAAGATGGAGAGCCAGTTTTTGCTGCGATTTTTGCAAAGAAAGAATTAATTCATTTTTGTCGGCGATCGCAGATTCTACCCGATCTTCGAGAGTAGTAAACGACTCTTCCAATTGAGCGGCCATCATATTAAAAGAGCGAGCCAGGACACCCACCTCATCCTCCCGCTCTACAGACGCCATCAAGCGGAAATCTACCGCCATCCCGTCCCATTCTCCCCGCGACAAAGCCTCCGCAGCCTTGCTCAGACGCTGAATCGGTACAACAATCCACCTAGAAGTCAGAGCGCCAATCGCCGTTGCCACCACCAAAGCACCGAAACACAGCAACACTGTGTAGCGAGTGTTGGCATTAATCCTTTCCATAAAATCGGCTTCCGGAACCGCCACCACAATCAACCAGTCGAGGCCCCTGCTGTCTAAAAGCGGCGTCACCTGTAGAAATTGCCGTTGACCGTCGATCGTAAAATCTAACTGGCGAGATCTGTCAATTTTGTGCAAATCCCCGAAGTGTTCTGTCAAATAGCGGGCGGTCGATCGAATTAGAACATTCTTGCTACTGGCTGCCACAATCCGTTTCGCAACACCATTACTAACAATAAATGGCGGTTCCAGAGTAGAATTTGCCACCAATTGCCCAGACCTTTCTACAATAAAAGTCTGTCCTGATTTGCCAATTTTTAGAGTTTCCAAGAATTGATTGAGCTTGGAAAGTGCCAAGTCAGAACCCAGAATTCCTATCAGTTTGCCATCCTCGCCATAAACTGGTTGAGCAGCCGTAATCGCTAGTTTGGGAGCGTCAAAATAATTATAAATTTTACTCCAAGTCGGTTTCCCTGCGCGCACCGGAGCTATGTACCAAGGTCGGACGCGGGGGTCGTAGTTGAGAGTAGTTTTTAATAGCTTGGTTGGTTCCTCGAACTCCGACAGCGCGTAGCTATGCAAATTATAGCCAGTAGATTGATTAGAAATCTGAACTTGCAACTTGCCGTCGTCGAGGCGTTCAACTCCAATAAAATCTTTTTTTTCGGATGCAAATTGAATGTAGCTAATTTTATCAAAAATTTTGATTTGTTTGTAGAAGTAGCGTTGCAAACTATCACTATCCTGCTCGTTCACCATGCCGAGACGGATGGCATCGAGATTGAGCTGATTGATTTGGTGTGGCGTTTCAATATAATTATTAATATGTTGCTGGATACGCGATGTGACTTCTGTCCGCAGTTGTGCGGCAACATGGTTGACGGCTATGCGCCCGTTCCGCAGCGACAGCCACCCCGTCAACCCTACAGCAGCGAAAGTCTGAAGGGCAAAAGGCACAACAAGGACGATGCGAATTGGCACTTTGCCTGACATTTTTAAAATTTGGTCGGTCAAATATCTGATTGGCATGATGAAGCAGAAATATTACGAACCCACAACATTTCAGAAAAGTAAAGCCTGACGAGGGCAAATTTTGAAGTTGAGATGGTTTTAGTAGGCAAAGTGCTGTTAAGAGTTCGGAATTTGTCGCTGGTAATTGAATTTTTAACGACTGCCACCGCCATCTTAGCGCGATCGTCCCCTTTAACAACAGGGGCGATCGAGAGGAATGCACTATTAATCCTAGGATCGCCCTACACGCTCATACTATTATAGATTTGAGATGCAAGAATTAAACAATTGGGAAAGACTGATTCTGTAAGGGTTTAGAATTTGCCAGCTTTTGGATTCTTTTTTAAACTGGTATCTGAAACGGGGTTTTATTAGCGTTTCGGCCTGCAGCAACGAACTATTTTCATGACAAAAAAACTGGTGGATACCAGTCCGTGCCTCCAGCACTAACTATTTTTCTACTCCCGACGTGCGCTAATCAAACAAACCGAGTTTTTGGTTGACTCATTCCTGAAATGACGTATTTTGGCGTTTCAACCCGGTTGCTGCGTCAGTTGTATGTTTCCGATAAGGCTATCCAAAGTTATAAGTTTTGCCGGAACTTTAATTGATATCTCCACAAGCAGCTACTTTTGATAGAGTGCAACTTAATTCCGGATGAGTACAATAAGCATAGTAGGATGCAACTAGCGGAGGCATGGATGATGAACGCAGTTATTGCTACTCTTGGCACTGCTCTTGGACTGAGTTCAATTTTTATCGGTTTGACCCCGGCGGTTCTTGCCCAACAAAGACTGCAACCAGCGCCCCAAAATTCGGAAACGACTTTATCCGGCGACTCCCTCAGGACTGTGGAGGACAGAACCGTAGACTCGGACTACCAAAACTTGATTGGTGAACCAGAAACGGCGGCTAATTCTGCTAGAAGGGAAAGCAGCTTGGGCGACACATTTCGCCTCAAAATCGATGGCCCATTGGAATTTATCACTACTCCTTCGGACGCCCAGCGTCAAGGAAATCCTTTACCTCCCAAACAAACCGACAGTGGCACAGAAGCGGGAGTTCAGCTTCAGCTAGGACTTTAGCAATTTTAAATTAATTCATTTGAAGCAAGCGATCGCGGAACCCAATTTTTGAGGGTCGGAATTATTGTGACTGCGATCGCCTTTTTTTATGAGTTTTATCACAAGTTTTGTGCCGTTTCCATCACACCACATCGCCGATTCTCAACAGAGAATTAGGACTATTAAACTTCTGATTCAGCCGGCTAAGCTACATATCTTTACAATATCGTATAAAACTGGCGGTGAAGGTGATGGGAAAGGCTCTACTGCTCGATTATTTGCGGGGGGAGTTGGCGATATCGAATTCTGCGATCGCCGTTGCTCTCCGACACGGTGAACAAGACGCCAGCCAACTGCCGATGGTTCTGTGGCAGTACGGATTAGTTACACTGGAACAGTTAAACCTGATTTTTGATTGGCTGGAAGCTCAGCCGATTTAGCCATTTAAAATCCTGAGTTGAAAAAGATGGATATCGGATTGCAGATTTTTGACAAATAAAGCTTGCACAAACGATCGATCGTCGAAAAGTATGGGGTTAAGTCTGGAAGTTGAGGATCGGTCCGATCTTTTCCTTTTGGATAAAACACAAATATCCAGTAGGGACACAGCAGTGCTGTGTCCTAATTTTTCTTACAGATAGAGGTCAGGGACGGTATAAAACAAACCCCAGCAACTTTTAGGCTGCCGGGGCTTGTCTTATTTAATTTGGTGGCGGGAAGTGGATTTGAACCACTGACCTTCGGGTTATGAGCCCGACGAGCTACCAGGCTGCTCTATCCCGCGTCGCTTTGTCTCTATCTAGTGGTTTCCAAAAACACAACCCTGAAACCTTAATGATTACAGGGTTCGCTTGAATTTGGTGGCGGGAAGTGGATTTGAACCACTGACCTTCGGGTTATGAGCCCGACGAGCTACCAGGCTGCTCTATCC
>NZ_JAUBRK010000033.1:71481-86273 GCF_036701825.1 Microcoleus sp. MOSTC5
CGCGTCGCTTTGTGTGTCTTTCTAATATAAACATATCTTTCTGAAAATAGCAACCCCACAATCAAAAAAACTTTTGAGATTGTGGGAGGGGTTGCTGAAATCGGCTCAGAGTCTCGATCGCACTAAAGCATCGAAACTTCCCCGATTACCTCCAAGCGCTTGAAGTCGCTGAGAGTGAGGTAAGTCTCCGAAAGAGTTTCGGCGATGCTCGGAGTAATCCACCCCAACTGCTTGAGCAAGTGAATCGCCACAGCAAATTGAGCGCGCTTTCCCCCATCCGTCACCTTAATTGCCAAGCCCATGCCTTCGCCAACGCGGCCAATGCACTGCACCCCTTCGGCGCCGGACTTGCTCACCAATTCCCCTTGAGTCAAGCGCATCAGTTCCGTGTCAAATTTGCCCTCACCCGCAACCATCATCGGGTGGTGAGTCATAGCGCGGACAATCCGCTCCATATCCACATTGTTGCCGGAGGCTAACTGAGCGTACAAAGACGCCATTTGCCCCAACTGCAACAGATAGGTAGGAGCGCCGCAGTCGTCGCGAGCGCTGATAAACTCTTCGGCAGGCATTGCCAGCAAGTCAGCCACTTTGCCCAAAATAAGCTGCTGGACGGGATGTTTGCGGCGCAAATAAGTTTCCATAGGCCAGTGCAGTTGCTGACAGACAGCCAGCATTCCGGCGTGTTTGCCGGAGCAGTTGTATTGCAGGGCGCTCTTTTTGCCTTCGGGAATGGGGCATTGAAGTTTAGAGGGGTCAATGTCGCAGCGCCACAGGACGTTAAATACCTGGCGCGATTGCTCGATCGTACCTTGATGGGAACTGCAAATAATCGCTAAATCTCGATCGGTCAATTCGTAGCGTTCTAAAGTGCCCGTCGCCGTCACCGCCAAAGCTTGAAAAGGCTTGAGTGAAGAACGGACAAATGAGGCCGTTTCCGAGTTACCAGCAACAGACAGAACGCGACCGCGGTTGTCGCAGACAGCGGCCTGGGCGCGGTGCCTCGATTCCACAATACCTTCGCGCAGCAGTGTGACTTCAAGTTCGGGAGCTTGGGTTCGTTTTCCCCTTGTCATATCAATTTTAGATTTTAGATTTTAGATTTTAGATTGGGGTTCAGGAAGTTATGAGTTGCGAGCTGCCAGTTAAGAGTTATAAAGTTAATCTTTCTGCGATCGTTTCTCACTCATGCACTCCGTGTGCGTTGTTGGCTGTGGGCGGCAATCTCAAAACTCAAAACTCCCTTCCATTCCCGATTACAAACAACTCCAAGTTAGTCCCCCGGCAACCAGCAACACTGTCAAACCATAAAATGTCTGCCGCAGACGCCTGAGAATTGGTTCTAGTTGGTAGTTGACAATCAACTGGTCTTGAAGCAAAACTTCGGGAGTTTTAGGCCAAGATTGACAATCGTACCAGCCAGACTCTTCGTAGACGACCGTGGGATTTGAAAGGCGCGATCGCACGTAGAACCAACCCAAGTAGAGCCGCAGCAAAGCTAATCCTAGAATAAAACCGGCACCTGCGGCACCGCTGAGGACAAACTGAGCTGGATACTTGACAGGAGCAAAGCTAGAAGCAGCTATCGGCACCGATACCAAGCAACTCCAAGCCCAGACCCAAGCTAGTTTTGCCAGGTATCCGGGCCAATTGAGTGTTACCCAGCTAAAAAACCAGGATTCTTTAAGTTCTTGGTATTCATTGATCGGTCGCTGTTCTTGCGGAACGGGACAAATAGAAGCAGAAACGTTTTTCACATTAGCCATCCTCACGGCGCGGGGGAAAAGTCAATGCGTTCGGCGTGTCCCCAGAACGCTTCTAAATTGTAGAACTCCCGCTCTTGAGGCTTCAAAATGTGAATTATCGCGTCGCCGTAGTCCATGACGACCCAACTAGCGTCTGATAGCCCTTGTGTTCGCAGTGGCAAGCGTTGCCACTCTTCTTCAACTTGGTCTGCTATCGCTTGGGATATGGCTCGTACCTGCACGTTGGAAAATCCGGTGACGATCGCAAAGTAGTCTGCCAAGTAGCATACTTCTGACACCCGGAGTAATACAATATCAACGGCTTTGCGGTCATCGGCTGCTTGGGCAACGGTCATGATCAGGCCGCGGGCTTCGTCTGAGGAGGTGCTGTCCGTTGCTGTAGACTGGGCCCTGGAGTATTCGAGTTGGGTTAGATCTGACATTCAGTGTTTAATTTCCTAATTGATACGGTAAGGAAGAATGGGTGCGCTTTCGCGATCGGTTGTTGGCAGTTTGAGACGGGAAATAGGAGTTAGGTTGAAGCCAAAAGTAAGGACAGGATTGCTGATAAATTTTACTTTTAACTTGTGATTTGTTCGATCGACTTCTCCGTCGAATTTCCTGTTTCCGGCGATCGAGCCATTTGCAGCGCCCAATTGCGCGTAAGTACGGTGCGGGGGTGGATGTAGCAGCGAGTTTCTAGCAAATATTTAAGAGAATAATCGCTAGTTTGCCACACGGCTGCATAAAGATTTTGCAAGCTTGCCTCGCGCAGTGCTTCTAGTTCGGCTGTGTTGCCGCGGCTCGGCTCTATGCTATCTGCTATGAATACGGTACAACTGAGCTGGCTCATGTTTGGTCTGCCGAGGGTGTGATTGGCGATTGCGTCCAAAATTTCTCGATCGACCACCCCTAATTCGTCTCTGGCGACGATCGCGCTTGCGTCTGCGTGCAGCAAATGCGGGTGTGCTTCCAACACTGAGTCTAACTCTAAACCTTCCGCCCTTGCCATTTGCAGCAGCAGTTGAGGTTTGAAGTATTTTGCCAAATCGTGCAACAAACCGGCCGATCGGGCTTTTGCTTCGTCGAGGCCGTAATGGCGAGCCAAGTCACCTGCTACCTGTTCGACTCCGAGGATGTGTTTGATGCGGGCAGCGGGAACGCGGTCACAGAGCCAAGCTAGGACGTTTTCGCGCGCGGGTGCAAGTGTCAAATATTAACTCCAAAATTGTATAGTTTATTTTATTTTAGCGTTTTCTTCTCATTGTCTGGGTTATATCAAAGTCTCGATCCCCCTCGTATCCCCCAAAACATCGGGGAACGAAACAATTCTCTTATCCCCGTCTTATTAAAGGGTGCTAGGGGAGCTCAGGGGAAAGAAAACACGCCCTAGTCTATCTTTTAGAGACATTTTATTTTTTGGATATGTATGATGGATTGGCTGTTCTTTGTAATTATTTCATTTTTTCTACTTTTAGTCAGTGCCATCAAAGTTTTTTTAGTTGATCCACTTCTGGCTTCGATGGTAATTTTGATTGCCATTTTGTTGAAAAGGAGATTTCCGCTAAAAAGCTTAATCGAAATGGGTGTTGTTGGCAGTCAAAAAAAAAATCTGTTATCGCTATTTTACTTTTAATTGGTGCAGTAATGGCTGCCTCGATGGCTGCGGCGACAGTTCCGGTTCTGGTAGATTGGGGAATTAGCTCGATCGACGCTCAGTATTTTATTTTTGAGGCGTTTATCTTAACGAGCGTTATTTCTGTATTGCTCTGAACATCTTTTGGCACTGTACAGCACGCGCGGTTTCAAGCGCCGATCTTATTTTGGCAGCGGTGCCAATATTTTCTCACCATGACTCGCTGCAACGGCCGCAAATAAAGCTTCATAATGATTCAAAGCTTCCTCAAATCCGTAATTCTCCACAGCATAATTTCTGCCTTGCTCGCCCAACGCATCCACCCGATCGGGATTTAAGTACAAATCTTCAACTGCATCTGCCAAAGCCTGCGAATCTTCCGGCGCTACCACCACCCCGCCACCACTTTGCTGCACTGCTTTCTGGGCCGTACCAGTTTCAGGAACCGACGCCAAAATTGCCCTGCCGCTGGCGAGAATTACTTGAATTTTTGAAGGCATATTGAAGTTAGTAACGCGGCGCTTTTGTACGACTAAACTAACATCAGCAGCAGCTAACAATTCGGGCAATTTTTCTCGCGGTTCAAATGGCAGCAACATTACATTATTAGCTTTGTAAGTTTCGCAATCTTTTTGCAAGCGCGCCAAGGCTGTTGATTCCCCCACAATTACAAAAGCGATTTCGGTTATGTGTTTCAAACGAGCCGCTGCTTGGACAACTGTTTGCAAGCCTTGAGTTAGGGCAATATTGCCAGCATAGAGAACGACAAATTTGCCCTTGAGTTTGTGAGTTTCTCGAAATGAGTTATTTTCCTTGGGTAAGGGGCGAATGAAATTGACATCAACCCAATTGGGAACGCACACTATTTTTTCCGGGGGTACTCCTTGAGAGTGCAATTTGTTGACAAAACCGCTGTCGATGACGCTGACTTGGCTGGCTGTGCAGTAGGCCAACTTTTCCAAAGCGTCAGCAATGCGAACTAGCAGTCCGTTTTTTTTGACCAAGCCGACGCGCACGGCTGCTTCTGAGACGATATCCTGAACGTTGAGGACGATCGGGCAAGCGCGAATCCAGCCGTAAAACGCGACTGGGACGCAAATCGGTAAAGGGGGCATGGTCGAGAAAATCACGTCGGGACGCCAGCCTCTGAAGGCTTGGACGGCGCTGGAGGCGACAAAACTGCCGTCTAGCAGGAGTCGGTCTAGCAATGTAGGATGGGGGCCGTTGACGCGCAGGTAGCTGCGCTGAATTGTGACGCCGTTGTGTTCTTCCGTGAGGTAAAATTTGCCCTGATATTGCGGATAAATCCGGCGCTGGGGATAGTTGGGCATTCCTGTGACGACTCGGACTTCGTGGCCGCGCTTGACTAGACCTTGCGCTAGTTCTGTCATCAGGGGGGCAATGCCGATCGGCTCTGGATAGTAGTTATAGGAATAAATTAGAATACGCATAATATTTAGTTTGAAGCAAATTGTCCTGCTGTCGCGTGCATCGAGCCTGCACCCGGTGAATTGCAGAGGATGTGGTTGGGTTCCCGGTAGCACAACAGGGGGCGACGTTAGGATCTCTTCCACCTGAGTGAAAGAAGCCGCCCTGACCGGGCGGGTATCGCGCCATCAAGTAATATTTTTGCGCATTACCAGGCAGTTGCGGCGATCGTCGGTACGGATATACCGAAGCTCGTCTGTGAGCTTGTACATGAACACCAATCCCCTTTCTCCTTCTCTGTCCAAGGGATCGCGCTGCTCTTGCATAATCGAGTGCAGCTTTGCTTCTAAGTTGAAGGGTTGACCCCTGTCCCAAATCCTAATTTCTAAGTAATCGGCAAACACTTTTACCTCAATGTCTATGGGAGTCGCGGGGGGCAAGTTCTGGTGAGCGTGGCGGACAGCGTTTGTAAAGCCTTCGTTGATTATCAGCCGGCACTGCCACCAGAAATCCGCTGGTATCATGGGCAAAACGATATTCTCCAACCATTCCAAAACGGATGTTAAAGCCTTCAGGTCTGTTTCAACCTGAAGGTGCGACTCGGCCTTTGGTTGCTTGTCTTTCATCTTTCTTCCCCCTGGTCGGCCCCCACCACCGCTGTACTCAGCGCCGGAGGGAGAGGAAAAGGAGGGCAAGGTCTTGGCAACATATTAGTTAAGTCAAGCTTGAGTTGAAGAAGCCCGTTTTGCCTCAAGGTGAGCATTCCTTTCGCACCATTTACTCGCACAGCAAATGAGAGACTTCCGATACTGTAACCCGCCTCGGTAGGGCGTTTAAATAGGGAAAATTCCCGAGTCAGCTTGCGAGGCAGTGATTTGAGCTTGAACCGTGTTAGCAGTCGGTACTTTTCTAAACACAGGTGAGTTCTTCTCGTCCTCGAAAATCATGCTGCGATCGTTCGAGTAGGATCTCGAAGTCGCAAATTGCTAATTATTAATGCTCTGATTGCAGAGCTGGCAACTAGCTGCGCATTTTCTGGGCGTGTGAATTTTAACACTTAATGCTAACGTAGCTATCGCTAGCGATCGTCTGCTTGACTAAGTATCAAGTTCGAGTTCCCGCCGCCGGTCCCCAACAGCACCTGAAAGTTCAGGGGTGGGTTGTTGAGGGTTCCTAGACAGCGCCGCTATTTTTGTTAAACAGGACTGTTACAGTTTTAACAATTAGCTTGAGGTCATACACCAGGCTCCAGTTTTGTTGGTATTTTAAGTCTAAACGGATGACATCTTCAAAATCGCGGACTTGAGAGCGACCGTTGACTTGCCATTCCCCGGTCATCCCGGGTTTGACATCCAAACGCTGCCACTGAGGGACTTCGTAGCGCTCAACTTCGTCTGGGGTAGGCGGTCTAGTGCCGACTAGACTCATTTCGCCTTTGAGCACGTTCCAAAACTGTGGCAGTTCGTCGAGACTGGTCTTGCGCAAGATGCGCCCGACTTTGGTAATCCGCGGGTCGTTGTCATTTTTGAAAAATGCGCCAGAAGCTTGGTTTTTGATTTGGTCTTTCATCGCTTCGGCGTTAGTACACATCGATCGAAATTTCCAAATCCGAAATTGTCTGCCCATCCAGCCGCAGCGGGTTTGAGCAAAAAATATCGGGCCTGGATCGTTGATCGTGATGGCTGCGGCTATAGGTACGAGCAAAATTCCTGTAATCATCAAACCGACTATTGCCCCAACGACATCTATCAGCCGCTTCACCCACGATTGCACTGAGGGGTGGGTCATCGGTAGGTGATTGTCCGAGGGGTTGGTCTCTGTGGGAGTTGAGGTTGCAGAGGGCTGCTCGATCGTCAGCACTTGATCTAGGCTGGTGAGAGCAAATACTGCCATCACCTGCGGCTTGAGGCTTCGGAGCACCAAGTCGCTGCCGCGCTGTTTGGCAAATTTCAAATTGCTGACTAAAGCACCAATTCCGCTACTGTCGATGAATGTGGTCTGACTGAAGTCTAGGACGATTTTGCTGGGAACGGTGTTTCCAGAGAAAAGTTGCTGGCAGGTTGTCTTGAAGTTTACCGCTTCAAGTACGCTCAAGCGCACGGGTATGTGAACTGAGGGAGTCTCGTCCAAGTACGTAACCCGAAAATCTGCCTCTGGGGTTTGGCTGACCATGAAGTCCTGGTTTCAAATTTCAAGCTGATGTCTTTAGCTTATTCTGTCCTAGCAGCTCCTCCTTAAGCTAGCTTTATACAAACTTTACAAAAACGCCTTAAAACTCGCCCGCCGAGAGTGATATCCAAGGCAAAAATAGACTTGAGTCTACCAGTCCATGTTTTGGCCCCAAGATTTTTGAACGCAGTCGCTGCCAAACTTTGACATCGGAATCAAGATTTTTGTAGATTCAGGCCGATTAATCTTGTCGTTAATAATTTTTTTGCCTGTCTTGCACCGGATAGCCACCGCAGTTAACAGTTAACAGCTAACACAGAAGTCAACAGTTAACCGTTAACTGCAAAACCCCCGTAACAAGTGTCGGGGGATGAGGTTAAGAATTGTAGACGTTTTCTGACTGGGAAGTTTCGCGGGTGATGGGTTTGACTTTGGCTTTGGCTTTCGCTGCGTTGCGTTTGAGGGCTTGGAGACGAGCTTCGTATTTAGCCCGCTGCTGTTTTTTGGAGGTTTGCTCGATTAAGGTTTTTAAGGCACTGCCGAGGCTTTTGTAGGCGTTTGGGAGTGTGTAGCCGAAGCGGGTGGCGAGGGCGAGGGCTTTTTCGTCGGCGTCTACTGCTTCTTTTAAACTTTTCTCTCCGTTGTTTTTTTGGTAAAGTCTCCAGCCGGAGACGCCGCACAGGGATAGGGCCAGTATTAACAGCAAGCCGTCTTGCACCCAAAGTTCACCGACGGCGCCGCCTAAACCAATGGCGAGGGCTGCCATTTCCCAACCATCTCTGGGGATTGTGTCGTTTTGGATTCTGGCGACTTCGTGCCAAAATAGGAGGTTGCGCTGATCCATTGCTAGCTGTTCCCAGCGGATCAGGTCTATTTGGATTTCTACCTGGTCTTTGCCTATTTCTTCGCTCCGGATCAGGGTAGGATTAACTTCTATTGTTTTTTCTACTGTTACCCAACTTTGGAGTTCTGGGGGCAGTATATTTTTCAAGCGCCGGATCTCACTCATCTCGGCTCTTGCTGTAGAGGTTGCATAGGATGTCATAGCTCCGGCCTATTGATTTTCCAAAGGTTAATATGTGTCTATTTCTGGAGTATAGCAAACCTTGAATCCAAATATAGTCTGGCAACGGGGGTCGATCGACCAATACTTGCAAATTTACTTGATTTTACTCGAAGAGGGCGATCGCAACTGCCGACTCGATCATTTCCTTTGGAGTATTTGGGCGACGGACTGACACTCATCTAAGGCATACAGTACCAGTTATCCTCCTGCTATTTTTGGCTTCTGCTTCGATCATCTTTTTCGCCAAAAATAGCTTTTTTTGTGAATAACTTATCGCTGTTCGATCTATTTTTATCCCTTGGCTTTCTGCCAGGTTAATTAATTAACCGCTTTCAAGATTCGATAGTAACTTGACCAGGCTTTAAATATTAAATCCTAATTTAACCTCAAATATCTTTCGAGTTCTGATATATTTTGGTTTGCGTGTTGAGATAGGGACGGGAGGCGTTGCGGAGAACTGTTTAGCCGTTAAATATTTTTTTGAACCTTGATATTTTAACTTTAATTCACGATTGTCCGGCTAAGTATTTTCTGTGATTGTGTGCAAGAAAACTTGCTGCAATTTCTAATCGTTTTTCGATTTTTCTATAACCAAATCCTTTTGATCTGAGTTTGACAGCTTGCACTTTCTTCCATTTTATGATATTTCTTATAGGTAATTAAATCTTGCAACTCTTCTAGTTGTTCCTCTATCTTATTTTTTTGGGCGTTGCTAATTAACGGTATGAACCTATTTTTTTCGGAAGTTACAAACTCAACCATACTTAGCTTATGGCAATTGTGAAATCTTCAATTATACCTGTATTAAGCAACGCCAAATGATTAAAGTGACTTGAGAAGACCGCTTTCTAACTGATAAATTGCTGCCATGATTCCGCTTTCAGGATTTGTAAGCAGGGACTTTTTGACATCTTTCAAGTATTCTACAATGTGTTCCCGCAAAATCGGTCTTTCTACTTGGACTGTGTGATTGTAATCCCACAAATCCCAAATGATAATCCCGATGCCGACAATAGGGTCAATTAAACTGACTCCCAACTGACTAGCAACTGTACCGCCTGTTTTTGTGGCTACCTTGGCGGCGGCTTTGCTGGCAACTTTGGCGGTGACTTTACTACCAACTTTAGCTGCGACTCCCAAAATTAAGGGTTTAGCAACCAAGTAACCGCTACCGCCAACTAATACTTTTAATGATAAATTCGAGACGTTTCCTTTGTCGCTAATTGTGGTAGCAATATCGTTCAAATATTTGTCCCACTGTACCTGCGGTATGCTATAATTGTTTTGAACTACTTTAACATTTTTGCTAACTTCTGATATGTACAAATTAGCAGTATCTTGAGTGATTAATTGAAAGCGCAGTTGAGCGTTTTTTGGCACCAGCACGCGGTTAGCAAATTCTCTTTGAAAGTCCTCGGTTAATTTTTCTGAAACAGCACGAGATGCTGCTGTCATATCAAACCTGTTGAGTACGGCAGATTTCACGAAATTAAAAGGTACGGTAAACTCCATCTTTTTTTGATTGAAGTAATCAAAGTACCAATCGAGGAAACTGTTGTCAACTCGCGCGATTACTTCGGTTTCCCATTTGTCCAACTCTTTAGATGCGAAAGTTTCGGCAGTTATATGAGATTGTTGGATAGCGTTTTTAACGTCTTGGTTGACTTTGCTAAAATCGTGCGGCGGCGAGACTACAACTGCTGTGGTTCCGGTATTTGTTAGTGACTGGGAAATTAGAAAGTTACCTAATAGGGGAATTATGACTACTAAAATTACGATCGTCCAAATCATCGGTGTCACTGTTTTGATAAACTGACCGATAACTCTGAGACGTTCTGTTTTCTGTGAATAGCTAATTTCTTCCTTGTCTTGACTCATGGGGGTTTCTCAACTGATGAGAGTTGGGCTAGTTTCGATTATAGGCGATCGTACTTGCGATCGTGTTACAGGGGTGTAGCCTGGGATTTTGGAGGGGTTGGGGAAAAAGTGCGATCGACCCACTCTCTTATCATAGCAAGCAGTTTTTATGAGCGTACTCAAATACCAAGTCCTGTATTATTTTGTTAATTCTCCTTTGTGAAAGGAGGCTGTTAAGTTTCATTTCTGAAGTGGTGTGGTTTTGTAATTTTATGTTATACTACCAAAATTACGGGTAATACACACTCCTCACAATTAAACTAAAAATCCCTATGAAACAAACCATTCAAGAAATTTACTGCGATGAATCAGGTTACAATGGTAATAATCTTATGGACCGAGATTCACCGATTTTTGCTTATGCAAGTGTAGCAATTAACCATGAAGAAGCTACAGAATATGTAAATAATATAATTCAAAAATATAAGCTACAAGGTGGCGAATTAAAAGGTCGAAACCTTCTTAAATATCCCAAGGTAATAGCTGAGATATTGATAAATTTTAAGGATCGCATAAAAGTAGCTGTTTATCATAAAAAATTCAACTTAGCTTGCAAATTGTATGAATATATATTTGAGCCAGTTTTATCACAAAAAAACTCTCTATTTTACCATATAAAATTTCACCGATTTATCAGCAACATTTTATATGTAGAGTTTGTATCTCAGAGCGCGGATGCTGAAAAAATATTTAGCGATTTTCAGAAGCTTATGAGAAGTTTGGAGGAGACAGAACTTAACTATCTTTTTAGTTCTTCAAAAACACCTGATATTTCGCCTATACTCGACGGCATAAAGACTTTCTGTATTCATCATAGAGATACTATTAATCAAGAATTAAACTCTTTACAAGGAACTGATATAGGCAAGTGGATTTTAGAGCTTTCGTACCCGGCTTTGTTGTCTATTCTCTGTGACTGGGGAAAAGAGTTTAACCAACTTAAAGTTTTTTGTGATGTTAGTAAACCACTAAAAGAAAACAAGGGACTGTTCGATCCTATGATTGGGATAAAGGATAAGATTGATATGGACTTTTTTCAAGGAGTAAAAGAACCCTGTACATTTAATCTATCCCAAGAAGTTCAATTTGTGGAATCCGATAAATTTCCGGGCATACAAATAGCTGATGTTGCTGCGGCTGCTTGTGCCTATGCTGCTAGAGAAGGTGTCAACCAAAATACAGAGAGCTGGATAGAGCATATACCCGGTATTATAGGTGGCCACTCAGTGATTCCTGATTTAAGTTACACCGACCCACATACATTTGATGCGACCAGAAATTATATGTTGTTAATATATTTGGTGGAGAAAAGTATCAACAAACAGCCATTGCTTGATGGAATAGAAGAGTTTTTATCGGCGGTTACTCATGATTTAAATCTCAATCCGAGCAATCGGATAGCTACTATTGCCGAGAATTGTCGAAGCGACGCACCCTACTTTAACTTTTAGCAGGTAAAGGAATCTCATCGCCGCACTCATAAGCAGTCTCTATCCACAATTCCCTAGCTTCCTGAATATTCTCCATCGCTTCCCACAAAGTTTCCCCCACAGACATACAACCCGGAAGGTCTTTTATTATAGCTGTATAACCTTCAGCTTCTGGATAAAAACTGATAGCATATTTCAGGCTCAAGTAATAATCTAGAGACTTAAAGTTGACTTTCATCTTCTAATTAAAAGAGCGATCGCACACTTCATCCGCGTTCATCTGCGTCAATCCGCCTACATCAGCGGTTCCCAAAAAAATAAGGTGAGCAACGCCCACCTTACTCTCTTACTAAAAACGATTAAACCTTCGCTTCATTCTTCACCAAATTACCCCAACCCAAATCCTTCAGCGAATTATTCCGGCGCAGCGGACGAGTCACCAACTCCAGAATATCCCGCGCATTACCAAACCCGTGAATCTGAGCAAAAGTAAACTCAACAGACCACTTAGTATTAATTCCCCGCGCTTCTAAAGGATTAGCGTGAGCCATACCAGTAATCACCAAATCAATATTCTGCTCGTAAATCCGCTGAAGCTGATTGTAATTGTCTGGTTTCTCCACAATCCGAGGAGTAGGAACTCCCATCTCGTGACAAGTCTTTTCTAACAAAGCCAACTCGGCCGCTTGATAGCGCTTGTCCATGTAAGGAATGCCGATTTCCGGGCAAGTCATGCCGCAGCGAATCAAGAAACGTGCTAAAGAAATCTCCAGCAAATTGTCTCCCATAAAGAAGACTGATTTGCCGCGAATTATTTGCAGGTAATCTTCCAAACCAGCCCAAATTTGCGCTTCCCGTTCGTCCAAACCTTTTGGTTCAATTCCCAACACTGAGCAAATCTTTTCAATCCAAGCGCGAGTTCCGTCAGGGCCGATCGGGAATGGCGCACCAATTAGCTTACACTTGCGGCGGCGCATCAACGTAGAAGCAGTACGCGACAAGAACGGATTCATGCCAGATACATAATAGCCTTCTTCCAATACTGGCAATTCAGTGTAGCGCTTGGAAGGAAGCCAACCGGAAACTTTGATTCCTTGCTTCTTCAATTCTAGAGTTAGCTGAGTAACAACCGGATCGGGCAAAGAACCGAAAAGTACCAGCGGTGTGTGCTTGACATATTCCGATTCATCTGCTGCAACTTCCTCTTTTTTCTTACCGAAATTCAGCAGTTGAGAGATAGCATTTCTTTCTTGCTTCTGAGATTCCATCACGGGCGCTTTCTCAGGGCATTTAGCAGCCATCGCTGCCAAAACGGTATCTTCCCCTTGAGTAAAAGCGTAATCCAAGCCGTTAGCGCGCGCTGTGACGATGGGAATGCCAATTTCTGCTTCGAGTTTCGGCGCTAACCCTTCCAAGTCCATTTTGATGATTTCGGTAGTGCAAGTGCCGATCCAAACAATTACACTGGGGTTACGATCGCGCTTAATTTGCAAGCACAGCCGCTTCAACTCATCATAATCGTTTAACTGAGCGGAAATATCGCCCTCTTCCAACTCAGCCATCGCATAGCGAGGCTCAGCAAAAATCATCACGCCCATTGCGTTTTGCAAGAAATAGCCGCAAGTCTTGGTACCGATGACCAAGAAAAAGCTATCTTCAATTTTTTGATAAAGCCAAGCTACGCAGCTAATCGGACAAAAGGTGTGATAATTGCCTGTTTCGCATTCAAAGTTTAAAGCTTCCGGTTCATTAGTAGTAATAGCAGTCATATTTCAAATGTTCTCCCTTTAAATTGTTTTTAGTCTCGAACAGGACAGGCTCGCTAAGCGAGGAAATACCTGGATTTTGCGATCGCCTCGCTGCTCTCGCGGACGAGAGAAATAGGTTATTTTTTCTATCAAACGCGAACAGGCACAGGAGCGAAAAAAAATCTGTTTTTTGCGATCGCGCTGAAGCAGCGAACAATAATAGAAATACCTGGTTTTGGCGTAATTCCCCTGAAAAATAGATGCAGCCCACTCAATATTTCCGCAGCAGCCGCAGCATCCAAAATTTTTGCTACAAAATTCTGCGCGAGGGCATATAATCCCTCACAGCAGGGATTTAGTGTTCTTCAACTCGCTAAGCCAAAAAGCCTTTTGGCAGTTGTGAGTTTGAGCTAATTAAATAATTAACAGCTCACAACTCACAACTCACAAATAGAGCGGGAAACTTCAAGACTAGGAGAGACGCGGGCGATCGCAACAACCTCACTTAAAATCCGACAAAAAGCCCGAAATTTCTTCATCCTCATCGTCGGAATCCAAATCGCCGAGACCTAAAGCATCTAAATCATCTTCGTCAGGATCTCCGGTAGTTGCTTCCCCCAGATCGTCAAGTCCGAGATCGTCGAGGTCATCGTCATCAGATACAGAGAAATCGTCAATACCGTCTTCGTCCAAGTCGCCCAGATCCATGTCTAGGTCATCTGAGGTCGCTGTCCCAAACGGATCGGGTATTTCTTCCGCGACAAAATCTTCATCTTCTTCCCCAAACGGATCGGATATCCCCGCTTCGAGATCCCCAGAGGTCAAAGTCCCAAATTGTGAGGATGCTTCTTCATCGTCATCGCCGAGGTCGAGACCGCCCAAAGCCGAGGCTTCTTCTTCATCGTCATCGCCGAGGCCGAGACCGTCCAAAGCCGAGGCTTCTTCTTCATCGTCATCGCCGAGGTCGAGACCGCCCAAACCCAAGGCTTCTTCTTCATCGTCGTCGCCGAGGTCGAAGTCAGATACGACATCTTCATCGTCGTCGCCGAGGTCGAAGTCAGATACCACGTCTTCCTCATCGTCACCCATATCGAAGTCAGATACCGCGTCTTCCTCATCGTCGCCGAGGTCGAGACCGTCCAAAGCCGAGGCTTCTTCCTCATCGTCGTCCAGGTCGAAGTCGGAGACTGCTTCTTCCTCATCGTCGTCCAGGTCGAAGTCGGAGACTGCTTCTTCCTCGTCATCGCCCAGATCGAACTCGGAG
This sequence comes from Microcoleus sp. MOSTC5, assembly GCF_036701825.1. NCBI lineage: Bacteria > Bacillati > Cyanobacteriota > Cyanophyceae > Oscillatoriales > Microcoleaceae > Microcoleus > Microcoleus sp. MOSTC5. Next base: position 85,885 of record NZ_JAUBRK010000033.1, read on the forward strand.
ACTGCTTCTTCCTCGTCATCGCCCAGGTCGAAGTCAGAGACTGCTTCTTCCTCAAACTCATCGAAGGATTCATCGTCGGAGCTCAGTGCTGACGCAGCAGCAGCCAGACCGGCCGCTCCGGCGACTCCAGCGACCACTCCTGCTGCTGCTAAGCCCGCACCGCCTAATTTATTAGATTGGGCTTCAGCGGGTGCAGAAGTTGCAGTTTGAGCCGCTGCGGGTGCAGCAGTTACTGTTTGAGTCGCTGCGGGCGCAGCAGTTGCAGTTTGAGCCGCTGCGGGCGCAGCAGTTGCTGTTTGAGCCGCTGCGGGTGCAGCAGTTGCTGTTTGAGCCGCTGCGGGTGCAGCAGTTGCTGTTTGAGCCGCTGCGGGTGCAGCAGTTGCTGTTTG
>NZ_JAUBRK010000033.1:86373-88575 GCF_036701825.1 Microcoleus sp. MOSTC5
AGTCGCTGCGGGTGCAGCAGTTGCTGTTTGAGCCGCTGCGGGTGCAGCAGTTGTTGGAGTTTGGGTGGCCGTTTGTTGCGCCGTACTTGAGGGCATACCCAGGGCGATGTCCGGGTCAAAATTTAGCCCCAACACTTCGATCAGGCTGTCTGCATCCGCCTTCAGTTTTGAGAAGGGCAGCATTAATTGCTGGAGTTCCGGCTCCAGGGCAGCCGCAATTCCCAGGATGAGGTAAGAAACAGGCCTTTTCCCGCCGTCGGGTGTGGCGACCGTGTTCTCAGCCGTCATGTGCAGGAGCAGCCAAGCCCGATTAACCTGGTAGTAGTCCAACCACTTCTGTTTGAGAGCAACTGAAAAAGTATCAAAAAAAGCCATAACCTCTTTATCCTCATCCTGATCGCTAGACCTATTAAACCATCATCAGGTCTAGCTCATCTTCCTCCTTCTTGACCACTGGTTGCACTGGATTTAGGTAAAAATCTGATAGCAGCGAGAATAATTCGCGATCGGGCGTGTCGTTGGGCACTACTCCTTCGGGCATGGCCAAAATCTGGTCGGCGATGTTGAGGTAGTAATCGCACACGTAGTTGAGGGAAGGATCGCTCTCGGCCATCTCAAACAATGTTTTGCCTTTGACGCGAGAAACGCGAATGTCTTCAATCAAGGGCAGCACTTCCAGCACCGGCATCGGTACAGAGTCAATGTACTTGTCGATCAAGTCGCGCTTTGAGGTGCGGTTGCCAATTAAACCGGCGAGCCGCAACGGGTGAGTGCGGGCTTTTTCGCGGACTGAGGCGGCGATGCGGTTGGCTGCAAATAAAGCGTCGAACCCGTTGTCGGTAACAATCATGCAGTAGTCGGCGTAGTTCAAGGGGGCTGCAAAACCGCCGCACACTACGTCGCCGAGCACGTCGAACAGGATGATGTCGTATTCGTCGAAGGCATTTAGTTCTTTGAGCAGTTTGACTGTTTCGCCGACTACATAGCCGCCGCAGCCAGCTCCTGCGGGAGGGCCGCCTGCTTCTACGCAGTCAACGCCGCCATAGCCTTTGTAAATGACATCTTCGGGCCAAACGTCTTCGTAGTGATAGTCCTTTTCCTGAAGGGTGTCAATAATTGTCGGGATCAAGAAGCCCGTGAGGGTAAATGTGCTGTCGTGCTTTGGATCGCAACCGATTTGCAAAACTTTTTTGCCGCGCTTGGCTAGGGCAACGGAGATGTTGCAGCTTGTTGTCGATTTGCCAATTCCACCTTTTCCGTAAACTGCGAGTTTCACTCTTTGTTCTCCTATAGGTTTCTATCAAAACTATGAGGGCTGGGGTTTGATGCTTTTTTTCGATCGCCCAACTGCAATAGCTCAATTGCACTAGCCGACGTTGCAATAGCCCAACTGCAATGCCCTTACTGTCAGTCGATTTGAGATTTCAGATTTTAGATTGACTCCACAGATGAATCTGGGGCTTCTCCCTAATGTCTAAAATTTTTCGCTTTCGACTACTTTTGTTTGGGGCTTGTATCCGTCTTTGGGGTAGGCCAATTTTCGAGCCTGCCCTAAGTCACCTCGTTGAAAGCATTATTAGCTAACTTGCGAGGAAAAGAAAGGGGGCGTCTAAATGAAAATGCTAGTAAATTTGTTTATTTTGCACTTTTGGGAATCTTAACGGGTTTTTTGAACTAAAAATCTATTTTTATAATCTTTTTAGATTTTTAATTAATTTTAAGATACTTTTTTAATATAAAGAGGTACAAAAACAAAATAAAAATAAAACAAAAATTAACTTCTCAAACAATCTGGGCTTTTGGCTTTGGGGCTGGGATGCAGGCAGTTGATGGCTTGTGCGGGTAACTTGAACGGGCACAAAGGGGCTAGTGGATGAGGTAAACGGGAGAGTGAGTTCGGCCAAGTTGGATGGGGGGAGGGCAAAGTGATGTTAGCTTTCGGCTGTTGGGCGTGATTTTGCTGGGGTTTTTAGTGTTGTGTAAAAAATTGTGAATTTTTAGGAATTGGTGGGAGATTGGGGGAGGGGAAGAGGAGGAGAGGGGGACTGTGGGGCTGTGGGAGAATATTATTTTTTCCCAATGAGGTAGAGTCGAGAGAAGGTATTACCATCTTCTCCCTCCGATTCAATTAGAGTCGATGCCTGTGTTACCACAGGACACCTCTCCTTCAGAACGCGGACGTGCAGCTTTCACTGCATCCGG
>NZ_JAUBRK010000137.1:0-4804 GCF_036701825.1 Microcoleus sp. MOSTC5
TTTAAACCATCCTAATCTTCCTTCAGTCTTGTCTTATGGTACTTTGGCTGCTTAAAAACTGTCCGGAGTATTGCTATTTTCACAAAACTTATTTATCCTATGAAGAAAGTTGGTAACATTCGCAATCAAATTTTTTATCTCGATATCGGTGTGGATACAGAAATCTATGAAGATCGTGTAGAAAGAATTCCCTGCACTGAGATATGTACAATGGAGAGGCGTTGGGTAAAATACAGTAGTGGACACTTTGGATTTAGAATCCAATCCGAAATTAATCTGCAGCTATATACACAATTTTATGAAGAGATTGTCTAATTCAATCGTAAAGAAAAAATTAATATGCCAGAAGAAGAAGTTCATCTCAGAACTGTTTTAAAAACACAGGATGCGTTTAAAAAACAGCTTAAATGGGATCAAGACTCTTTAATTTTTAACCATTCAGCACCAAGTGGTCACTTACCAAAAATACTGTGGGTAGATAGTATGACAGGTTACAATCACCAGGTTATGTTATTAAATAGAGTGACAAAATGCTGTACGCTCATGGGAGGGACGGCAGTGGCGAGAGAATAAATTACAAAGTTTTTGAAGTACGTGAAGCGAAGCTATCCCGTAGGGACTCGCCCTCCCACTCAAATCGCTTCCACTCCATCATACTTTCAAGGATTCTCGCTGCTGCTCCCTAGTAGGCACTCCATAAGCAGTATAAGGTCTAACATCAGGCGGTTGAAGCCCCAAAACAATTGATTTGGCCGGGACTCCCGCTGCAACTAACTCCTCAGCAATCAGGCGATCGGTATTATTTGCTTGAATCCACACCTGACCGTCAATAATATCAATATGAATCACGCAATGTTGAATGCGCTGCTCATTAAACCAACCTATATTTATTAACAGATAACGCTCATTTTCCAAATCAAAAATTATTTCATTTTGTATCCCACTGTCAAAAACGGGAATCTCAGCGTATTCAGTAAGGAGCTGCTTAACAAGTTTGCGATAATTATTTAAGCTATCCATTGTACTATTTCCTCTATTTTTGGGTTAAAAACAACCAAATTTAGGCGGTTATTATCTAGCAATATCTGACCCAGAATTTCTTCAAAAAGCTCTGTAAAAGCATTTAGTGGAAGTGCAAGATACAGTTGTCTTTCTGATTCCGTCCGTTTTAAGATGTCATAGTAAAGAGTATATTGACCCAAAGCTTGCTCTAAATCTGCAATTCTAGACTCTATGATAAAACTTTTAACTTCAACGGCTATCTGGCGATCGTTGTTCTCAGCAGCTAATAGCTGTTCGGCACCAAGATCGATAGGTTTCTATTCGCCCAAGCCAAGGGATACGGATCGCGGGTAATTGTCCAGCCAGCCTTAATGAGAGCCTGTTTGACAACTTGATGATAAATGTCTCTTGCGGGCACGATCGCTCTCTTTTGCGATCGAGGTTGACACTCACTATTATAATGTGCAGAAGTCTCAACCATTATTCGAGAAATTCAATCTGAAACAACACGATCGCCCGTTAGCGAAGCCCTCGAAGAGGATCGCCCCACCCAAATAGTCCTGAACCCATATCGAGGGCAGAAACCCGGTTTCTTCGTATATCTCTAGCCCAGAATCTGCGATTTTTCATAGAAACCCGGTTTCTTCGCGTAACTCCTACCAAATCAAAATCTGGCAATACGCTAAATATAATTAAAATTTGTTAAGATTAACTCGACCTCAGCGCCGGCATCCTATCCGCCGCTAAACCTGCCCTTCCCTAGTCCCCACAACAATGCTGCGACTCGAACACATCAGTAAAATTTACCCCACAGGCGTCGTACTCAAAGATGTCACCTGGGAAGTCAAGCCAGGCGATCGCATCGGCTTAGTAGGCGTTAACGGTGCCGGCAAATCCACCCAACTCAAAATCATCGCCGGCGAAATCGAACCCACTGCAGGCGAAGTCATTCGCCCCGCCAGCCTCCACATCGCCTACCTCTCCCAAGAATTTGAAGTAGATCCGACTCGCACCGTCAAAGAAGAATTTTGGCGCGCCTTCAGCGAAGCCAACGAAATACACGAATCGCTGATGCAAGTCCATCGAGACTTGGAAGCCTCCACCCCAGAAAATCTCGACGAACTGATCCACAAAATGGATCGGCTGCAACGGCAATTTGAAGGCTTAAACGGCTACGGTTTAGAAGCCCAAATTGAGAAAATTCTACCAGAAATCGGATTTGAATCCGAAGATGGCGATCGGCTTGTCAGCGCCTTCAGTGGCGGCTGGCAAATGCGGATGAGTTTGGGCAAAATTCTCCTGCAAAAACCCGATCTCCTGCTACTAGACGAACCTACCAACCACCTCGACTTAGAAACGATCGAATGGCTGGAAGTTTACCTCAAAGGGCTGATAACTCCGATGGTAATCGTATCCCATGACCGCGAATTTCTCGATCGGCTCTGCACCCAAATCGTCGAAACCGAACGCGGCGTTTCCAGCACCTACCTCGGCAATTACTCTTCCTACCTGCTGCAAAAAGCAGAAGCCAGAGAAGCCCAACTCAGCGCCTACGAAAGCCAGCAAAAAGAACTGGAGAAACAGCAAGCATTCGTTGAAAAATTCCGCGCCAGCGCCACTCGCAGCACCCAAGCCAAAAGCCGCGAGAAACAGTTAGATAAAATCGAACGCATCGAAGCGCCCACCGGCGGATTAAAAACTTTGCACTTCCGCTTTCCCCCCGCACCCCGCAGCGGCCGCGAAGTAGCAATAATTGAAGATTTGGTGCACACCTACGGCGACAAAATCCTATTTTTGGGAGCCGACTTATTAATTGAAAGGGGCGATCGCATAGCCTTTCTCGGCCCCAACGGCGCGGGCAAATCAACCCTGCTGCGCCTGATTATGGGTTTAGAAAAGCCTTCTGAAGGTACGGTCAAATTGGGAGGTCACAACGTCATCCCCGGTTACTTTGAACAGAATCAGGCAGAAGCCTTAGATTTGAATAAAAGCGTGATCGAAACAATTCACGACGAAGTACCCGACTGGAAAAATGAAGAAGTTCGGACTTTGTTGGGGCGTTTTCTATTCACCGGCGAAACAGTATTCAAACAAGTCGGCGCTTTGAGCGGCGGAGAAAAAGCCCGTCTGGCTTTAGCAAAGATGCTGTTGACTCCCGTGAATTTGCTAATTTTGGACGAGCCGACAAATCACCTCGACATTCCGGCTAAAGAGATGATGGAAGAGGCGATTCAGAATTATGACGGTACGGTAATTATCGTTTCACACGATCGCTATTTCATCTCCCAAGTCGCTAACAAAATTGTCGAGATTCGGGATGGAGAATTTCGCCCTTATTTGGGAGATTACCACTACTATCTCGATAAAATAGCTGAAGAAAAAGAACTGGCCAAGTTAGCAAAAATTGAAGCAGATCGAGTGGCTAAAAAGGCTGAAAAAGAAGCAAAGAAAAAAGCGGCTGCTAAGCAAAAATAAAGTTTCCACTGTCGCAGATAAACCTAACGTCCACGTTTATCTGCGTTCATCGGTGGTAAAAAAAGAATCTGATTCCTAACTAACCCAAAATTCGATTAATCATTTGATTCGCCTGGGACTCGTAACTCCCGCCAAACAAATTAAAATGATTCAAAATATGATATAGATTATAAAGAGTTTTGCGTCGTTCATACCCTGAATCCAAAGGCCAAACCTGATTATATCCCCGGTAAAACTCCGCAGGGAATCCACCAAATAGCTCAGTCATCGCGATATCAACTTCTCTATCTCCAAAATAGGCAGCAGGGTCAAAAATCACCGGTTCCCCCGCAGATGTCACCCCTGCATTCCCCCCCCACAAATCCCCGTGAACTAGCGAAGGTTGCGGTTCGTGACCTGCTAACAACTCAGGAATCACCTTTAAGAAACGTTTCTCTTGGGAAAAATGACCACCCCGACGCCTCGCCAATTTTAACTGATAACCAATCCGATGTTCAGCCCAAAATTCAGCCCAATTTGCCGTCCAGTTATTAATTTGAGGAGTTGAGCCGATCGTATTATTAATATCCCAACCAAAACATCCCCTTAGCAAGGCAGAATTAGCCTTTTCTCCCCCCCTTACCAAGGGGGGGCTGGGGGGGGTGTATTTGTGCATTGCCGCCAATTTGCGCCCCATTTCTTCCCAAGCTATATCGCCCCCGCGACTTCCCAACTCCAGCCATTCCAGCACAATATAAGCTGAATTCCCCTCAGTTCCCCAACAAATCGGTTGCGGTACTCGAATCGTCTGTATTTCCCGCATTTGCTGCAAACCCAGCGCCTCAGCTTCAAACATCGGGACTTGGGAAGCTTGATTTATTTTCGCGAAATAACTGCGGGAACTGCTGCTGATAGCATAGCCTTGATTGATGCAGCCGCCGCTGACTGAACGGCGATTGTCGATGGAAAATGTTTCTCCGGTTGCTTCAGAGATGTGCGCGGCAATTTTGTCCCACATAACATTAAATGGTTTTGAGGGCGATCGGGATTAGTTTATATAGCAATCCTAAATGATTTATGAGATAATAGCCAGAATCACTACATAATTTATCTATGTTAGAAGAGTTAACGGAATTTATCCAATCTAATCCCGATCCCCGCGAGTTGAAACGAGCAATTACCGTCTCTATGCAACTTAAAGGGTAATTGCTCAACTAGGGGAAAAAAGGGAGCCATCAATAGAGAGAGCTTGTTGAATAGATTGATAAGCAGCTGGGGGGGTGACGACCCGCCCCAAACCCATATTTAGTAAGGATTGAGCCAATTTGTGGTAAAAAAAGATAGGCAG
>NZ_JAUBRK010000138.1:0-4796 GCF_036701825.1 Microcoleus sp. MOSTC5
AATTATGAGTTAGCTCTAGGGGATGAAATTTAAAACCTCTAATTATAACATAAATCTTTTTTGCAAGAGGTCTAATTAATATCCCACCATTATCGGAGCAAACAGCCATGTCAGACGACTTTTCCTTAGACGAGCTTTTAAATAGAAGTTACTACGCCTTCAAAGATGCAGAAAACCAAGTGGGACAGTGCAATGTTTTAGTCATCGGCAAAACCGGTGTCGGCAAAAGTACCCTGATAAATTCCGTTTTTCGCCAACGCTTAGCAGAAACCGGAGTCGGCCGCCCCATCACTCAAGGCATTCGCCAATATACCAAACCTAATTGCCCGATTACAGTCTACGATACTCCCGGACTCGAACTCAACGCCGAACAAATTAAAATTATTCAATTAAACGTTGCTAAACTGATTGAAGACCAAAGACTCCTGCACCCTAAAGAACACATTCACGTCATCTGGTACTGCATCAATCACAGCGCCAATAGAATAGAATCTGTGGAGGAAAGCTGGCTAAAAGAAATGGAAGTCAAAGATGTACCAGTGATTTTAGTGCTGACTCAGACTACATCTAAAAAGCCGAGCGAGTTTTTCAAGCAACTGGAACACATGAATTTGCCAGTCAGTCAAATTATCCCCGTCATGGCTGAACCGGAAGAAATAGATGAGGATTATACAGTAAAATCTCACGGTTTAGATAAGTTGGTCGATGCAACTTTTCAACTACTGCCCGAAGTAGCTAAAAAAGCTTTTGTTAAAGAACAAATTGCAAACATTGCGCTCAAATCCGATATGGCATTTAAGTATCTAAGTGCTTATGTTGCAGGTTCTGCCATTGTCGGTGCCACTCCTGTACCGTTTGCTGATGCGCCGATTTTGATGACGATGCAAACGGCAATGATTGCTAATATTACTGTAATTTTTGGAATGCCCTTTGATAAGGGGTTTATTTCGGCGATGCTGTCTGCTATTAGCGGCACAGGCGGGGTGACTGCTGTTGGCAGAAGTATTGTGACTAATTTGATTAAAATGATTCCGGGTGCTGGTACGGTTGTGGGCGGTGCTATCTCCGGTGCAACGGCAGCAGCTCTCACGCTTGCCCTCGGTTTGGCTTACATTGAAGTGCTTAAAGCTTATATGAAAGCTCAAATTAATGGGGAAGAACTTTCTTTGCAGCAGTTAACCAAGATGTTTGTGGAAATGTACAAAGATTATGCTAGTTCTGGGCGTAAAACTTTGAAGGATGAGCAACAGAATCAACCTAAACCTCCCAATCAAATTAATATTGAGTAAATTGGGCATGGGGCATAGGGCATAGGGCATAGGGCATAGGTTATTTGTTAGTTCCAATTCCCAATTCCCCATTACCAATTGATTGCTACAATATCAGTGAATTCTGCAAAAGGGAGTAAATAGCTATGGTAATGGCTGCCGTTTTATCAGAAAATGTTTCTATAGAAGATTTCATGGCTAATCCCCCCGAGTGCATGGAATGGGTGGACGGGCAAATCGCGGAGAAAAATGGCATGACAGTAAAACACAGTCGAATCCAATCTAGACTAGATCGTTCTTGGGGAAATTACAAAGATTCTAGCGGACAAGGCGGCGAAGTTTATGTCGAAGTTCCTTGTCGTACTGACAGGCGAGTGCGCCGTGCTGATGTAGCTTATCTGACTCCTGAACTTGTGGCTCAATTTGGCGATGTTTCTACTTTGCCTCAAAGTCCGCCGTTAATTGCTGAAATAGTTTCTCCTATTGATAGTGCGGAAGAGATTTTTCTTAAAGCACAAGAGTATTTAGATTCGGGTTGTCTGGAAGTTTGGATAGTTTTTCCAGAAAGTCGCTGGATATTGATCGTGACTCAAACTCAAAAGTTAAGCTTTAACCAGGGTTCTACCGTCAGCACTCAGTTAGTGCTGACGGGTTTTAGTGTTGCTGTTGAGGAGTTGTTGGCTTAAAGGCAAAAATTAGTTACGTATAAGTGCTTTCTGGCAGAGTTCGCCCGCGATCCTTGTGATAATTTGTGAAACAGTCCTTGACAAAATGCCGATCGCCCCAGGCAATTAATAAAAATTTTTAGCAATAAAAAATGCAGTTGTAAATTTGCACAAAATCACCAACAGCGGTACAATACTCATTGCTTTGTTTGCAAATCTATCGTAAATTCCAATTGGGAATTAAAACGAATAATTGAAATATGTCTAAGACTTACACTGTTGAATTGATCCACCAAGGCTCTACCTATACGGTTGAAGTGCCGGAAGATAAACAAATTCTCCAGGCGGCAAACGCTGCGGGCATCGATCTGCCGAACTCTTGCAATGCGGGGGTTTGTACTACTTGCGCTGCTAAAGTTATTGAGGGTGAAGTTGAGCAAGTTGATTGCATGGGCGTCAGTCCCGAACTTCAGGCAGAAGGTTATGTGTTGCTGTGCATTGCTTATCCCCGATCGAACTTGAAGATAGAAACCGAAAAAGAAGACATTGTGTACGATCGCCAGTTCGGTAAATCCTAGGACTAAGCTAAAATTTACCTAAGTACCGATCTCCGTAAAACCACTATGGATCGCCCGATGACTACCCATTTCATTTCCGCAGAAGTTGACCTCCACGATACCGCCGAAGAATTGCACTCGGCTATTGAAATTGAACTGCAAAAGCACGGGGAACCCCTGCGGTGGGCAGTCACAGACGTGGATGTCGATCGGCAAAAGGCTGTGGTAGAAGGCTACGTGCTCGTGGAAGCATCCCCCGTAACAGTGTGAACCGGCGCCCTTTAACAGTGGTTTTGATAGTCCCCACAGGGGTTGGAGCCTCGATGGGTGGGTTTGCAGGAGATGCGCTGCCCGTTGCTAGGGCGATCGCCCAAATTTCAGATACCCTGATCACTCACCCCAACGTCCTCAACGGTGCTCAACTTTATTGGCCGATACCTAACGCTCTCTACGTTGAAGGTTACGCCCTTGACAAATTTGCGGCAGGATGCTGGGGCTTACAACAGGTACATCAAAATCGCATCGGCTTAATCCTAGATTCCGCGATCGAACCAGACTTGCAGTTGCGGCACTTGCAAGCCGTTGATGCTGCTAGAGCCACATTAGGTTTGAATATAACGGATTGTGTTTTAACCGATCGCCCCCTGCAAGTAGAATTGCGTATTTCCGAATCAGGGGCATCCTGGGGGACGATCGGCAATCCAGACAGTTTATTGCGCGCTGCAGAAAAATTGATCGAACAAGCAAGAGTAGAGGCGATCGCAGTTGTAGCCAGATTTCCCGACGATGAAGGCAGCCTTGCCCTCGAAAACTACCGCCGCGGCAAAGGAGTTGACCCCCTCGCGGGCGCGGAAGCTGTCATCAGCCACCTCATCGTCAGGACGTTTAAAATCCCCTGCGCCCACGCCCCCGCGTTGTCTGCGCTTCCCCTCGATCCGCACCTGTCCCCGCGATCGGCTGCTGAGGAAATCGGCTATACTTTCCTACCTTGCGTGCTTGCCGGCCTCAGCAAAGCTCCTCAATTTGTCACTCCTACTGTGGGACAGGCATCTTGCCTGTCGCAGGTATTGGGCGGGCATCTTGCCCGCACGCAGGTATTGGGCGGGCAAGATGCCCGCCCCACAAGAGAGAAATTCTATGCAAACAGGCGAGATTTCCAGTCCCAGGATTTGTGGGCCGATCGAGTCGATGCGGTAGTGATACCCGCCACAGCCTGCGGCGGCAGTGCTATTCTGAGTTTGAGCGGGCGATCGTCGGTACAAATCATCGCTGTCGGCGACAACAAAACCCAGATGCAGGCGACTCCTGAAAAACTCGGAATCAAAGCTTTGCAGGTAAACTCATATTTAGAGGCGCTCGGAGTTTTGGTCGCTTTGCGAGCGGGCATTAGTCCAGTTTCCTTGGGTGCAGACATCTCCTCCCTGCGTTGTTTGTCTGACTCAACAAAACAAATCTAAAATCTCAAACCTCAAATCTAAAAGTGATTAAGTGGCAGAAAAACTTCCCGGAAATCCTGAAATTGAACCCTTGACGCGCACCCAAGTTTTAGTAGCAATGGGCGTGACAGCAATTATGTTGCTGGCGGTAGCTAAATTGTGGTTGCTATTTGGATCGGTATCGCTTTTGCCAGTCAAATTGATAGGAATGGACTTGCTCAAAGGATGTGCGCTGGGACTGGCAATTACAGGCGGCAGTGCGATCGTTTATCACCTCTGGCCGGGTTATCGCCGGAGTGCAGACGTTTACTTGGAAGTAGTGCTCAAACCTTTGTTTTGGCCTGATTTAATTTGGCTGGGACTGCTGCCGGGACTTAGCGAAGAATTGCTATTTCGAGGGGTGATGCTGTCTGCTTTGGGATTGAATGTTACCAGTTTAGTTTTATCGAGTTTTTGTTTCGGAATTCTGCACTTGGGAGGCATGGATCAGTGGCCTTATGCTGTTTGGGCAACTGCTGTCGGATTGCTGTTGGGTTACAGCGTTTTAGCTACTGGAAATTTGTTAGTGCCAATTACGGCTCATATCTGCACGAATTTGATTTCTAGCTGTGTTTGGAAATGGGAAAATCATGCGGTGAAGCGGTAGGATAGATGGATATCGACCATAAACCGGGCGATTGAAATCGCTAACAAGGCGATCGCACGAGGAGAAGTCCGATCGTTTTTTCGCTTGGCTGCAAGATAATGGTGACGTATTTGCCTGACAAATAGCAGGTTTAGGCTTTGTTTGGACCTGGGGGGGTGACAAAGAGGTCTACGAGATAGACTGTATAAGAGTTGCTGCCCGCATACCTTGTTGATAAAAGCGCC
>NZ_JAUBRK010000034.1:0-36581 GCF_036701825.1 Microcoleus sp. MOSTC5
AATATCTACCAAAATGGAATTATCGTGCAGTTCCGACTATTTAGCAGACGCTAAAGTTATTAAATTTTCATTCCTAAGCAAAATCATCTGATTTGCCTGAGCAAGTCGCCACACAACGCGATCGTTACTATCGATCGACAAATTCATCTGCTTGAAAGTGACAAAACGAATTGGGAGTAGATTTAACCAGCCTTGACTCGCAATATTTCCTAATAAAATCTCTGCATGACCTCCGAGATTGTGATCGATTAGAAAATTCATGCTTCTAGTTCGTGTTTGGCTTTCTGCTCTTGAAGTTTTGCCCAAAGAGCCTCTCGACCCGGTTTGGGTGGCATCGCTGCAACGCGGGCTGAATGTTCGCGATTGCGTTCTTCCCAGTAATGCTGAATTTCCTTAGCTTGCCTTAAAACAATTTGATATTCTGCTTCGACTTCTGCACGATTTGCCTCAATGTAAGATAAAGCAACGTTAATCTGATCGTCTGTTAAATCAAACAAGGAACGGATAAACTTCGGGGGATATTGAGCCGTCAGATAGTCCATCACATCATAGAGAGTGATGCGCGTACCTGAAATTGTCAGTCCGCGCTCTGTACGAATAATAATTGGTTGGTTGTTGGATACTGAAACCATATCCAGAGCCTCTAAAACAACTTACTAAATAACCCGATCGTACCTTACAAATCTGTGATGTCGTGTTTGGAGAAACCTTTGAGCAAATCCACCAGACGCCCCCTACACAAAATTAGCCGGATCTTGATCTCGCCGATTCTTCAGCAGAATCGGAGAACCTTGGCCATCACCCACCAAAGCCGCCGTTTCCTCCAACGCTTCCCTCAGCCGCTTGGCCGCGTAGATCGACATATCACGGGGCACATTCACCCGATCGCGCAAATACCGCAAAGCCGCATCAGAACCAGCCGGCGGCGTACAAGCTTCGCCAGTCATCATCAAAGTTAAAGCACAACGCAAAGCCTCATCGAATAACTTGTCATCAGCAGGATTGACTCGAACGATGTTGCGCTGGTGCTTAATGACGCGATGAAGTGCTTCAGCGCGGGAGGTTTCCGGTTCTGGATACATAACATCCGGGAGTCCAGCCCAAGGCCCATTATCCACGCGGGCTTTATTGAGTAGCATCTGAGGTTCGCCGTTTTCATAACACCCGCCCATCTGAGGCGGTAAATCGTGGACGTGGGTGTGAAAATCGCTCTGAGTGCCGCGATAGGTAGGGCGGGTTTCCATCGCCGCAAACCAGTCAGCAAAGCGCGGGTTTTCTTCGCGCATCGAGTAGCCTTTGTAGTAGTAAAGACTGGCATTCATGCGTTCGACGTAGGGCGTAAAGATCACATCCGCAGTGCCAAATTCATCAAGGAAATAAGGCCCCGGAGTGCTAGCCAGAGCTTTTTCTACGTGGGTGACGACGCTGATAAATTGCTCGCGGTTGTGCTGTTCTACTTTGACTGAACTTGCTGGGTAGCACAGCCAAGAGCACCAGGCCCTAAACAGCAGTCGCTCTAACCGCCGCAGGGGTATTACTGCGGGGTTTTCCATGCCCAAACCCAAGGGGCCATAGACTCGTTCGAGGGCGATTAAGATATCATCGCTTTCGGTGATGATGCGGCCGTCTAGTTCGATCGCCGGTAGCATTCCCGATGGCACTTTGCGCTTGTACCAGCTTTCCTTTTCCCCATAGCAGAACATTGTAACTTTGTCAATACGGTAGGGAATTTGTTTTTCTTCCAGCCACAGCCAGATTTTTTGGCAATAGGGACACCAAGCGTGGTTGTCGCGGTACAGGGTGACTCGCACATCCGATTCAGTTTTACCGAAGAGGCGCAAGCGGGATTGAGCGTTGGTTGGCCCGTTGACGCGATCGACTTCAAAGTCTGTGAGGGCTTCTAATTCTGTCCAGCTTAGGGGGGTCATGCGATTTTAGATTTTAGATTTTAGATTTTAGATTTTAGAGTGGAGAATTGAAGACAGCGATTTCTTCGCGCTAATAATAGAAGTTACGCACCAACTTTATTTGTAGGGTGCGCAGTGCGCACCTTACCCCTACCCATAGCGCATTCAACTATTTTTTGGTCTTAGTCATGAATAAGATAGTTGGTTCTGAGTTAAAGAAGGCTTTGAGGACTCAAGTCCTCACTACAAACGTAACTAGAATTAAGGCGACATTTGCGGAGACGGTGGCGCGTCTTCAATTTTGGCGAGTGCTGCTTTAATTTGGGGAGTGGCCAGGAAGTTTTGGGTAGCTGCGATCAGGCGATCGCCCCAGAGATTTTCTTTGAGAAAATTTACAGTGGCATAGCGTTTGTCCAATTTCAGGGCGGCTTCTCCCATTGCTAAACCTTTTTCTTGGTCGCCTTTGGTGTAGAGTGCCACTGCTAGAGCTAGCATTGATTCTGCTGCTTTGTTGTCGATCGCGATCGCCTGTTCCCAGCGTTTGATAGCGCCATCGGCATCTCCCATTTCGTATTTGACTAATCCGATATTATTAATAGCGGGCCACAGGTTTTTTTCTAAAGCAAAGGCTTTTTCGTATTGGGCGATCGCCCGATCGAACCGCTTTAGCTTATAAAAAGCATTGCCTAAATCAAATAATGCACCTGGAGTGTCTGGTTTTAATTTCAACCCTGCTTGCAAATATTCGGCTGCTTTCTCGTAGTTCGCTTTCCGAAAGTGAGCTTCACCCAATACAAATTTAATTGAAGCATTTTCTGGCGACAGAGATTGAGCTTGCCCCAAAGCTTCAATGCCTTTGTCAAACTGCTCGACTTGAAGATACAAGCTGCCTAACAAAGTCCAAGTTTGAGCATTCTTGGGGGCTAACTGTGTCGCGAGTTCGGCTCTGGGTACGGCAAGTTCGTACTGCTGGAGTCTGGCTAGCTGGACGGCTTCTTCTGCAAGGCTCAAGGCCGTTTGTTCGAGTTGGGCCGAGTCGATTTTCAGGGTGTAAGGCAGGAGTGCCTGTGCGACAGCAGGCTCGGGCATTGCTCCCAAACCGAGTGCGAGTAGCAGAGATAATAGTAGAGGAATCCGATTAGGCACGCGATCAGCCCCAGCAAAAAATATAAAGGTTTCTCGATCGCCTATAATAACCCATATTTTTGAGTTTTGATATTGCTTCCTGACTCGCAACGCTTCAAGGTTTTCAGTTAAATAGTTCCTAAGTTCTGTTTGCACTCAGGAATAATAGTTTTTCTTTACTGGTTTAGAGAGGACTGAAGTCTTCTCTAAAAACCGGGTAAATTCTTCATTTTTAGCAACTTGAGTGAGTTAATAAAGTCTGTTGAATTTTGTCTAATAATTGTGCTGCCGACAAGGAAGAAGGCAAAATCTTGGCAGATACTTCTTGCAGCAGAAAGTCGATCGCCTCGGATTCCGAATTTACAGCAGACCGATAATCCCAGACTAAAATCGGCAATTTTACTGGCATTTCCCGGAGGTTCGATAGCGCCTGCAGCATAGCGGTTGATTCTGAGGGGGCATCTCGCAAGCACAGCAAAACTAAGTCAACGCTTTGATATTGCAACTGCTGTAAAACTTCTGTCCAGCAGGGAGCGATCGACCCTCGAAATCCTGCTGTTTGGATGTACTGAATCAAAGCTTGAAGGTTGGGAGTAGAAAACTTGGAATTGGAATTAGGAATCTCGGCATTGGTCGATCGATCGCGATTTTCCAATTCTCCCGTCGGGTTCCCCCCAGCAGTTCGATGCAAATCCGGTAAAGTCGAAATGTCGGCAAATAAAATGCTGGGCTTCCAACTCATGCCAGCAGCTACTTGAATCACTTGCCACAAGGCAGACACCACCAACCCAGTGCCTGAGGTTTCACTGCCGTCGGGACTGCCATTGGCCAAACAGGGAAATACGGACAATCCTTTGACTTGATTTGCCAGTTGCGTAGTTGCGGGGTCTAAAGTCACCAAGGGGAGAGAACCCAAATTTCGAGACCGACTTAACTGTTCGATAAAAGCTAAGGGGTTTTGCAGTTGACTCGTACCGTCCAAGACGATCGCGTCGGGCCGCCAAATTCGGGCAACGACTTCTGCTTGGCCGAGGTCGTCTGCTTCTAAAACGCGGCAGTGGGTGGGGTTGAGGAGTAAAGCGGAGCCTTGAGAGGAACTGTTTTGCGGGCTGAGCCACAATACAGTTAAAGAACTCCTCACCTTGGCGGTACTGCCATTACTGTGGCCGATCGAGTCGGCCAGCAGCCGCCGCAAAGCGGGTTCTTCGATCGGCAAGCTCAAAAAGCCTTCGGCTCTGTTGACACTGGCCCGTTCTTTTTCGCCTCTGGTGGCCGTGACGATCGCCGGAATCGATCGGGTATCCGGGTCGCTCTTGAGCAGCGTCAGCACGTCCCAACCGGACAGCAGCGGCAGCAGCGGGTTGAGGAAAATCGCTTCTGGACTGAACCTGCGGGCTTTTTCCAAGGCTTCGGTGCCGGAACGGGCGACTATTACTTGGTAGCCCAAACCTGAGAGGACGTTGGTTAAATCTTCGATATATTTAGGAACTGCTTCGACTATTAATACTAAACGAGAGCGAGAATTGGCGATCGGAATCTGATATTGGGGTTTTAATAATTCTTCCTCGGCGGCTCCAGATGCCGGGACTTCTTCGCTCTTTCCCGGAGGATTTGGCGGCAGTAGCAGAGTAAATTGAGAGCCTTGGTTTTCTGAGGAAATAAACGAAACGTCTCCGCCGTGGAGCCGAGCTAGGCGTTGAGTCAGTACCAGTCCCAGTCCGGTTCCTTGAAAGCGTCTGGTGAGGGGGCTTTCTAGTTGTTGGAATTTCTGAAAGATCAGGTGCTGTTTGTCGGCGGGGATGCCGATGCCGGTGTCCCAAACTGTGAATGCGAGCCAGCCTTCCCAAACATTTACTTTCAATCCGATTTTGCCGCCGGCTTCGGTGAATTTTAGGGCGTTGGAAAGGAGGTTGACGAGCATTTGCCGCAGTCGCAGTTCGTCGGCAATTAAGTGGCTCAGTCCCGGTTCTATTTCGAGTGTAAATTCTATTTGGGCGGAGGGTTCGGCGTTTGCTGCGCCGTTTGTTTTGCTCGGCTCCGGAGGGGCTTTTTCTTCTTGCTGTTGCAGTTGTTTTGCTTGTTCAAAGGCTCTTTTGCAGGTAGCTGCTATTTCGATCGGTTCGGGAATTAGTTCGAGCTGCCCGGTTTCCATCCGGGTCAAGTCTAAAATGTCGTTAACTATTGTCATCAAATGCCGCCCGCTTTTATGGATTAGTTTGGCGTAGCGTGTTTGGCGGTCGTTGAGTTCTCCGATCAATTTATCTTTGAGGAGGCTCGACAAACCGAGGACGGCGGTGAGCGGGGTTTTTAGTTCGTGGCTGATGCAGGATAAAAATTCGTCTTTGAGTCGGTTGAGGTGGATTAAATCTGCGTTTTTCGCTGCTAGTTCTTTGGCGACTAAATGTTCTTCGGTGACATCTTGTCCCATTACTAAAATTAGCTTGTCTGAGAGCGGCTGTTTGACAAATTGCCAGATCCGTTCTTGACCTTTTTGTACGGGGCACTCGCAAATGTAGGTGTCTGGTTTGCCGGCAGTGGGGCACCAAGCTGGAGCGGTTAAGGTTGAGGGGGAGGCGGCGGCGTACAACGGCAGCGGGCAACTGGTGGCTGGGGTTGAATCGCGATCGCCCGATCTACTTGCTCCTACTAGGCTCATGCACTCTTGGGTGATGGGATCTACCTGCAGGCTCTTGTATTCGGTTGTTAAATGGCTGGGTTTGTGGGGCGAGTGTTTGCCCAAATTTGCTGCGGGTTCTGGAACTGGTTCCGGGCCTGCTCCCAGCAAAATCCGCCACGCTGCGTTTTGGCTGACTATTTGTGCGGTGGGGGTTTGCAATCTCAGGGGCAGGGGCAGTTTTTCCAACAGTTGGACGAGGGAGTTGAGGTTTTCCGAGGGTTTCAATCCTGCTTCTAGAAAGCGCATTTGAGCGTCTAGGGCAGTGGCGATGGCTTCGGAAATCGGCCTTAATTCGATTTCTTTGACTGCTGTTGGCGGCTCTGTGAGGCTGCTGATCGAGCTGCTGTTGAGTGCGGCGAATTGCAGCAGGCTCAGGCTGTCTAGCATTCCTAAAAATTGACCGCTGGCATCTGTGAGGGCGATCGGGCTGTTTGAGGAGCTGCAGGCGGTTTGGGGGCTTGGCCCGGCTGGGGTGTTCAGTTCTTCTGTTTGCAGGTACTGCCAGAATTCGCTGACGCTCAGAGCTGCGGGTAATGCCCTGACTGGTTCGATCGCGATCTGGCTTTCTGACAAAGGTTGCTGCCCGTCGTTTGTACGATCGGTCGCGCGGGCCCAAAGGCTGCGCAGGTAAACTAATCCCAAGGGCTGTAGCTGTTCGTTGACTACTGCGACTCGATCGCAGTTACTGGATCTGAAAATTGATTGCAGCGATTCTAGCGCCGCAGTTTGGAGGCACAGCGGCACTGGCTCGATAAAATTTTTGAGACTGGGGCTGGTGGTTGACATAACAAACCTGAGAGTCTGCTATACATAGCAGTAATATTTTTGAGACGTAATGTAGCTGAGGATTTCTGTACCTTATTTGTTTTATATCAGTTTGCTAGTATGCCGGGGATCTGCACCGAAGCCTGGGAGTTCGATGCCTGCACCTGATTTGAGGCGGCTAGCAATTATTTTAAGGCTTAAGCTTAATTGCAGAAATCAAGCTCAGGGTGCTTGACACAAAAACAAAGGAGTACAGTCCGATTATTCCTGTGATGCAAGTACATCGCTTATTTTGCGGTTAAGATTGGTTAAAATAAATGTTGAGATGATTGTTAAAATGTTAAGTTTTTTGTAAAGGAGATATCAACTCTGAGCGATCCAGCACTTTCGGGCAACTTAGGTGGTGCACCTACAGCTTTGCTTCCCCAACTGTCTATCGGTATTTTTGTCCGCTCTGAGGAAATCGCAGCCTCCGCGATCGAGCTTTTGAGGGGCGATCGCTATGCTTTAACGCACATTAAGTCGGTCGCGGAGTTTTTGGGGTTCCTTAAGCAAAATTACCACCTTGATTGTTTGATTTTTGAGGTGGATGGGGATCTGCGATCGCTTCTGGGCAAGCTGCAAGAACGATCGATCTTTTTGCCTGCGGTGATTTTTTCGCCCCAGCCCGGGGTGGAAGAAATGCCCGAAGCACCATCATATTCAGATGGTTTTGAGACCGCAGCCAGTACCGCCAACAATAGCCAAGAGGAAAGCTGTGCTTTTTTTTATCACCCTGCTGAGGTGCAACTGGCAATCGCTCGATCGAGCGAAATAGGTTCAGGTATCGATCGGGCGATCGCACAATTTCTAAAACTTTCAACTCCGGTTCCTGTCAATTACCAATCCGCAACGGTCGATGCAACGGCCCAATTAACTGCTCAAAGTTTGCTAAGCCGACAGCAGCGGCGACTGGCGGAAAAATTACGCGAGCGATTAGGATACTTGGGCATTTATTATAAAAGAAATTCCCAGATTTTTTTGCGAAATCTGTCTGAATCAGATAAGCAAAAGTTTTTGGAGCAACTCAAGTCAAGTTATCGCCACATCCTTTTAAATTATTTTTCTCAAGATACTGCGGTCAACAATCAAATAGATGAATTTGTGAATTTGGCTTTTTTTGCTGACGTTCCCGTCACTCAAATTGTTGAAATTCACATGGAATTGATGGAAGAGTTTGCTAAACAGCTAAAATTAGAAGGGCGCAACGAGGAAATATTGCTCGATTACCGCTTGACTCTGATTGACGCGATCGCTCATATGTGCGAGATGTACAGGCGATCTATTCCGAAAGAGGCATCTCAAGGTAAGAGGTAGAAGGGATTGGGCCGAATTTAAGAAAAAAGAAGTTAGAAGAGAGAATTTAACAAAGAAGAAAGGAAAAGACAAACGGCCGCGCGATCGCGAGGCTGAAATTATTATAAAATAACAAAGAACAGCGGATTCAAGAGAAATAACAACTATAACTAACATCTGACAACTAATACTCAACATTAAAAAAAGTTCATGAGTTCTCTGAAGAAAACCTACGTTCTGAAGCTGTACGTTGCGGGGAATACTCCCAACTCCGTGCGAGCATTAAAAACCCTCAAGGACATTTTAGAACAAGAATTTCAAGGAGTCTATGCGCTGAAAGTCATAGACGTTCTCAAAAATCCTCAGCTAGCAGAAGAGGACAAAATATTGGCAACCCCAACGCTGTCGAAAATCCTGCCGCCGCCGGTGCGAAAAATTATTGGCGATTTGTCCGATCGCGAGAAAGTTCTGATAGGATTAGATTTGCTCTATGAAGAACTTCGCGAAGAAGACCTGAATTCATAAGATAATCAGGTGAGAGTCAGTCGATTTTAGATTTGAGGCTTCGGCGTGAGACGTTCGGCGAGCGCTCAGTCGAGCCGTCGAGTCGCGCTCGGTCGAACGATTTGAGATTTTAGATTTACTCCACAGATGAATCTGGGAGCTTGAACAAAAGTCTAAAATTTCGATCTCTCGACGACAGGAGTACGTGGCACGGTATCTGTTTTTGGGAGAGTCATTAGTCAGCAGTCAGCAGTCATTAGTTATTGAGCAAGAGCCAAAACTAAAAGCTGGGTACAAAGACTCATGATCGGCGGTTAATGAGTGACAACTAAAGAATACTGAGAGTTGACAAAAATCGATATGAATGAAATTAGTCAAACGGTTCAACGACAAGGATTGGTAACTGCAGGAGTTGAAAAAATTCGCACGATGATTGAGGGTTTCGATGACATCAGTCACGGCGGAATGCCGGTCGGCAGAACCACCCTAGTCAGCGGCACGTCAGGAACGGGAAAAACTTTATTTGCGGTACAATTTCTCTATAACGGAATTACCCATTTTGACGAAGCTGGAGTGTTCGTAACTTTTGAAGAATCTCCCGCAGATATTATTAAAAATGCTTGCAGTTTCGGTTGGGATCTCGCACAGTTAATCGAGGAAGGCAAGCTATTTATTTTGGATGCTTCCCCCGATCCAGAAGGTCAAGATATCGTAGGAAATTTTGATTTATCAGCCTTAATCGAGCGAATTCAGTACGCCATTCGCAAGTACAAAGCCAAGCGGGTTTCTATAGATTCGGTGACAGCCGTATTTCAGCAATACGACGCTGCATCTGTAGTGCGCCGAGAAATTTTTCGCTTAGTTGCGCGCCTCAAACAAGTAGGAGCAACTACAGTTATGACTACGGAACGGGTGGAAGAATACGGCCCGGTGGCTCGGTTTGGAGTGGAAGAGTTCGTGTCGGATAATGTGGTGATTGTTCGCAACGTATTGGAAGGAGAACGCCGCCGCCGCACAATGGAAATTTTGAAGTTGCGGGGTACAACTCACATGAAAGGCGAATATCCTTTTACTATGACTAATGACGGAATTAATATTTTCCCATTGGGGGCGATGCGATTAACTCAAAAGTCTTCAAACGTGCGGGTTTCTTCGGGCGATAAAACTCTCGACGAGATGTGCGGTGGCGGTTTCTTCAAAGACTCGATTATTTTGGCTACGGGTGCCACGGGAACCGGCAAAACGTTGTTGGTGAGCAAGTTCTTGCAGAATGCTTGTATGAACGGCAATCGGGCGCTGCTTTTTGCCTATGAAGAGTCGCGGGCTCAGTTGTTCCGCAATGCTTATTCTTGGGGCATTGATTTTGAGGAAATGGAACAGAAAGGACTGCTAAAGCTGCTGTGTACTTACCCGGAATCAGCCGGTTTGGAAGACCACTTGCAGACTATTAAATCAGAAATTGCTGAGTTCAAACCTTCTCGAATTGCTATAGACTCGCTGTCGGCCTTAGCTAGGGGTGTCAGCAATAATGCTTTCAGGCAATTTGTGATCGGAGTGACAGGTTTTGCGAAGCAGGAAGAAATAACTGGCTTTTTCACGAATACAAGCGACCAGTTTATGGGTTCTAATTCGATTACGGACTCCCATATTTCTACGATTACTGACACGATTATTATGCTGCAGTATGTAGAGATTAGAGGAGAAATGTCCCGGGCAATTAATGTCTTTAAGATGCGCGGTTCGTGGCACGACAAAGGGATTCGGGAATACACGATTACTGAAAGAGGGCCACAAATTAAAGATTCGTTCCGTGGTTACGAACGGATTATCAGCGGTTCTCCGACTCGGATTACCATTAATGAGAAGAGTGAGCTATCGCGGATTCTCCAGGGTGTGCAAGGTCAAGAGGATGAGGATATTTGAGAGCTCGCAGTGATTCGTCGTTAAAATGAGGTTGGGTTGAGCTAGGAAACCCAACTTTTTTAATTTGAGGAGTTTGTGAACATTTATAGCAACTATGACAATGTTTGGGAGGTTCTTAATTGCTGAAATATGAGCTTTTCTTGCCTTCTGAATAAGCCCATTTTGCTATAGCAATCGCACTAAATAGGTAGTGGTAAAAATCTAGGGTAAGCTGTTGTGCCTCTAAATTGTATATTTCAATTACCTCTCAAAAATCATAAAATCCTGTCCCCATCCGATTTTTGAACATAACAGAAAATCTTTCTGACTTAGCAGCTTAGTGCCGCGTAGTACCTATCCCTACTACGCATAGATTAGGGGAACCACGGGGGATTGCCTCTACAAAAACATTAGAACTAACTTTATTATCAAAAATGATTATTTACACATCACTATCAGTATTGGTATCTCCCTATATCCACAAGATGCAATGAATATTGATACCTTGCTCAATAATGCAGATATTGCCCTAAATCGGATTAAAGCATCGGGGCGCAATACCTATAGTTTTTAGAGAGCAACAATACCTTCGCCCGAATCGAATACCCTAGCCCTTGGCGATCGAAAATCGCTTGAATTGTGCTTGGAAGGCGAATGCTTGCTGTATTATCAACTCAGCTCTATTTGCAAATAAGTAGCCTTGCTGGTGTTTAAGTTATCCTAGGATGGCATTCTCCTGAACTAGGTTGAATTCCTCCCGATCGATTTATTCCCATCGCCGAAGAAACAGGATTGATTTTACCATTGGGCAAATAAATTTTAGAGCAAGCTTGTTGACAATATCAGCAGGGGCTAGGAGCCGGACTAATTTTTCCTAAAATCGCGGCAAATCCGTCGGCACGTCAACTCATCCAACCAACTTTAATCACTAAGAGCGATCGCATTCTTGAGCGCATCGATATTAAGCCGAAATATCTAGAGCTAGAGATTACCGAAACGGCAATGATGCTTAATTTTGACATTACATACAATGTTTTGAGCCTATTATCAGAGCGTGGTATTCGGATTTATGTCGATGATTTGGGGACTGGCTATGCTGATTTTAACTACCAGAGAAATTTTCCGGTGAAATCGCTCAAGATCGCTCATTTGTGCGCGATTTCGCCAGCGCTCCGAGCGATCGCGGAATTGCCAAAGCCCTACTTGCAATGGCACATGGCTTAAATTTGAGCACAATAGCCGAAGCAATTGAAACCCCAGCGCAATTGCAATACTTACAAGTGCTCGGCTGTGAAATCGGTCAGGGTTATATGTTTAGCCAGCCTGTCAGTGCTGAGGTTGCCACTCAATTAATCTGACATCCTAAATTGTTGTCTATCCCTATTTGGGATCAGCAATCCTTATAAAAGCGCCCAAAAGTCTTATAATCAACTTAATGCTCGTGTCGATCACATGACTCAAAATATTTTCTTACGGAATAATATTAAAGTGTTTGGACAAGGCACCCAGACAGTGATGTTTGCTCATGGATTTGGGTGCGATCAAAATATGTGGCGTTTCGTAACACTGGCCTTCGAGAAGGACTACAAAATTATCCTATTTGATTATGTAGGTTCTGGAAAGTCTGATATTAGTGCCTACAGTTCTGAACGTTACAGCGACCTCTATGGCTATGTTCAGGATGTCCTCGATATCTGTAGAGAATTAGCCTTGACTGATGTGATTTTTGTCGGCCATTCTGTCAGCAGTATGATCGGCATTCTGTCCTCAATTCAAGCTCCTAATTATTTTAATCGCCTGATTCTCCTAGGGCCTTCACCCTGCTACATTAATGATTTACCAAATTATTACGGAGGGTTTGAGCGCAAAGATATTGAGGATCTCCTCGATATCATGGAGAAAAATTACATTGGTTGGGCAAGCTTTATGGCGCCAATGGTGATGCAGAATCAGGATCGTCCTGAGTTAAGTGAGGAGCTTGAGACAAGTTTTTGCTCCACCGATCCGGTAGTTGCAAGTCGCTTTGCTGAGGTGACTTTTTACTCGGACAATCGCAGTGATTTACCCAAGGTGTCAGTACCTTCACTTATATTGCAATGTGCTGATGACGTGATCGCTCCCACCGAGGTAGGGCATTATGTCCACCACCACCTGCCTAAAAGTACGCTACGGCTGATGACAGCTACGGGACATTGCCCGCATCTGAGTCATCCACAAGAAACGATCGAGATGATTAAGGAGTATTTGAGTGTACCTCATACTACCTGATTTGTAGGGCAAACATGACCGACTACATAGACGAGCTACTCAACATTTCACCCTGTGGATTCCTCTCGTTTGCTGACGATGGTACGATCGTAATGGTCAACGCCACATTACTGCAATTACTCGGACATGAAACCGATGAACTGCGGGAACGGAAAATGGATTCCATTCTGCCGACCGCCAGCCGGATTTTCTTTCAAACCCATTTCTTCCCCCTGTTGAAGCTCCACGGTAAAGTAGAGGAAATTTACTTCTCATTAAGGTCAAAGCAGGGTAGTGATATACCCATGCTGATCAATGCCGTGCGTCGGAAGAACGGAGAAAAATTCGTCAACGATTGCATCTTGATCTGTATCCGCCAGCGTATCATGTACGAAGGTGAAATTATTAAAGCAAAAAAAGCTGCCGAGGCAGCTATTCTCGCCCAGAAGCAAGCGGAAATCGCTCTGCGGAAACAGTACGACAAGGCTATATTACTTCAAGAAATTACTCAACACATCCGTCAATCTCTTGATTTGTGTACTATTTTTGAGATTGCTTCGCAGGAGATTCGCCTGTTTCTTGATGCCGAGCGCGTCGGCATATTTAAGTTCTATCCTGACAGTAAATTGGGATATGGTGAGTTTGTTTCAGAATCCGTAGGCGAAGGATGTAAATTGGTAAGCAGAAATCAATTTAACGACCATTCTTGTGGTGAACTATACCCTAATTTATATCAAGAATTTAGAATGCAGGTAGTAGAAGATATCAATAAGATTGACCTTCAACACTGTTACCGAGATATTTGGAAACAATTTCCGGTTCGGGCTAATTTAGTTGCGCCGTTGCTCAATGGACAAGATTTGTGGGGGTTGTTATGTATTCATCAATGTTCTGCTCCTCGGCAATGGGAAGAATTTGAAGTTGACCTTGTTAAACAGATTGCTAATCAGTTAGCAATCGCCATTAAACAAGCAGATGTTTTTGAGAAGTTGCAGGAGGAATTGGCAGAAAGGCAGGAGGCACAAGCGCGCATGAGAGTAATTAATCAACAACTTGCACTCTCTAACGAAGAACTAGCCCGCGCTACTCACCTCTTACAACAAGTCGTAAATATTGATGGGTTGACTCAAATTGCTAATCGCCGCTGTTTTAATGACCGCTTAGAGCGTGAATGGGAACGGCTCTACCGCGAACAAAAACCTATTTCTCTTTTGTTATTTGATGTGGATTATTTCAAACGTTATAATGATTGCTACGGTCATCAAATGGGGGATGATTGTCTGTTCAAACTGGCTCAGACTGTGCAAGAGGTGGTGTACCGTCCGGCGGATTTGGTGGCGCGTTACGGCGGGGAAGAATTTGGCATCATTTTGCCTAATACAGATCTTAAAGGAGCGAGTTCGGTGGCGCAACGGATTCACGCTGCTATTCAAGCTTTAAATATTCCTCACAAAACCTCTGATGTGAGCGACCTAGTTACTATTAGTATGGGTATCGCCAACTTGATTCCGATTTCGGAACTATCATCGGCTGACTTGATTGCGATCGCAGATCGTGCACTCTATCGGGCCAAGGAACAGGGGCGCAATCAGTCCCGGATCTGCGACTACAGCGGCGATTCGATTTTTGACACTGACGCTTAAATCACAATAATTGAGACAGAGGACAAAAATTTGTCCTCTGTCTCTCCAAGTCAGTCATTCTATAAATTTAAATGAGCACGGAGGGATTTGAACCCCCGACCCTCAGGACCGGAACCTGATGCTCTATCCACTGAGCTACGTGCCCTCGACTTTTCTGAGTATAACACGTGTTGCGGAAAATGGCGAGTGCCGATCGCAAATTTCCTGGCCTGACTGCAAACCGCTTCACCCATGCGGGTTCAACTCGCCTGTGCGATCGGATATCAGGTACTTCTCGAACCCAGAGACTGCAAATTTTATCTAAAAGGTCACAATAATACGACAATGGGTAAAATAATAGACTTTAATCTAGCAAACATTAGGTTCACATTCGATCGGGGTCGAGCATCTACCACAGCTAAAATAGTCCGCATCAATTCCTCCTAGCTAATCGGCAGTAAATAAATGGTGCTGCTGTTAAGACCGGTTGTGCAAATACGGTTCTAGACTAAGTTCACCAAACCTCTCAATTTTATGGTTTCTAAAATTTTAGACAAATTACCGCTGCGAACTGTTCTCATAGTTCCATTTATACTGCAAATCGTGGGAGCCGTGGGACTCGTAGGATATCTGTCTTTTAGAAACGGACAAAAAGCAGTTAATAACCTTGCCAGTCAGTTAATGAACGAGGTGAGTTTGCGTGTAGAGCAAAACCTGCAAGTTTACCTTAAAACTCCCCATCAAATCAATCAAACTAAGCTGGATGCTGTCAAGCTCGGGTTGTTAAAGATGGAAAACTTATCAGCTTGGGAGAAATATCTTTTGCGGCAAGTACAATTATATCCCTATATCAATTATACCTCCGTTGGCAACGAGAACGGAGATTATAGATCCGGTGAACAACTGTCTAACGGTTCCCGAACGATTAATGTGATAGAGAAATCTACGGGGTTAAATTTTTATTCTTATAATACAGATAAAAACGGCGATCGCACTACAGTTGTTACCGTGGTCAAAAACTTTGATAACCGACAGCATCCTGCGTACAAAAGTGCAGTAAAATCAGGTAAACCAACTTGGAGTTCTGTTTTTGTTTCCTTACTAGAACCGACATTAATTATCAACGCTCTCCAACCAGTATACAGCGAAAAAAATCAGCTAGAAGGAGTATTATGTGCTGCCTTGCGTCTCGACCATCTTGGGAGATTTCTCAACAGTCTCAAAGTTGGCAAATCCGGTCAAACATTTATTATCGATCGCCAGGGTACTTTGTTAGCAACTTCCACCACCGAAAAACCCTTTCGCACCAAAGGTAATAAAAAACTATTGTTTAAAGTGGAAGAAAGCAGCAACCCTTTTACTGAAGCGACAGCTAAATATTTGAGTGCACAGTTTCACCAATTAAACCAAATTAAAAAATCAGAGTTATTGGAATTTGAAATAGATGGCAAGCGACAACTTTTAAAAGTCCTACCGTTCCAAGACGGCAAAGGTTTAGACTGGCTGATTGTAGTAGTTGTTCCCGAAGCAGATTTCACCAAAGAAATCGATGCCAATACCCGCACAGCGGTTTTGCTTTGTTTTGCAGCTTTAGGAGTAGCTGTGGCGATCGGCATTCTGACTTCTCGGTGGGTGACAAATCCTATTTTGAGCTTAAATACAGCAGCCAAAAATATTGCTAAAGGTGAATGGAACCAAACAGTAGAAAGCGAACGCTCCGACGAATTGGGGGAATTAGCCAAGTCATTTAACAGCATGGCTCAACAACTGCAACAATCTTTTGAAACTTTAGAACACCGAGTGCATGAGCGGACGGCGGAATTGGCTGTAGCTAAAGACAAAGCGGAAGTAGCAAATCAAGCTAAAAGCACCTTCCTTGCTAACATGAGCCACGAATTGCGATCGCCTCTCAATGCAATTCTCGGCTTTTCCCAACTGATGACTCGCAGCCAAACTCTATCTCCAGAACATCAAGAAAATATTAGCATAATTAGCAGCAGCGGAGAACACCTACTCACCCTGATTAATAACGTACTAGATTTATCTAAAATTGAATCGGGGCGCACTACCCTCAATCAAAAAAAAATCGACCTTTATCGCCTTCTCAACGACTTGGAAGATATGTTTCAACTCAAAGCAGATGACAAGCATTTGCAGTTAGTTTTTGAGCGCAGTACCGAGGTGCCGCAATTCGTAGAAACTGACGATTTAAAGTTGCGTCAAATCTTAATTAATCTGCTCAATAACTCTCTTAAATTTACCGAGGAGGGCGGTGTATCGGTCAGAGTTAGCAAGCAGTTGTCAGGCAGAAATCAGAATAGAGAAGGGGAAAAATTTTATCTTTCAGGATCATTAAATAATAGAGAAGTTTCCGCCAGTAATAATCTGGAAGTTTCCCAATTAAATCAATCTAAAAACGCAATTTTTGCAACCCAACATGACGAAGCAGAAGCTGCCTCTTCCTTCTTCCTCCATTTTGAAGTCGAAGATACTGGCCCCGGTATTGCCACCAATGAATTAGACAATCTTTTTGAAGCTTTTGTGCAAACCAAGACAGGCAAAGATTCGCAAGAAGGTACAGGCTTGGGATTGCCAATTAGCCGCAAATTTGTGGAATTAATGGGCGGCGAAATGAGTGTCTGTTCTGCTGTTGGCAAGGGAACTAATTTTAAGTTTGATCTTCAAGTTATTGCGGTCGATGCGGCTGATATTGAAAGCCGAAAACCGACCCGCAATGTTATTGCCCTGGAACCAAACCAACACACCTATCGAATTTTGATAGTAGACGATAAACCGCTCAACCGCCAACTGTTAATTAAAATCCTTCATCCTCTGGGTTTTGAACTGAAAGAAGCTACTAACGGTCAAGAAGCTATTGAGATTTGGGACACTTGGGAACCGCATTTAATTTGGATGGACATGAGAATGCCCGTGATGGACGGCTACGAAGCGACGCAATACATTAAAACCACTATTAAAGGTCAAGCTACGGCGATAATTGCACTGACTGCGAGCGTTTTGGAGGAAGAACGGGCAGTTATTTTATCGGCGGGCTGCGATGCTTTTATGCGGAAACCTTTCCGGGAAGCGGATATTTTTGATGCTATGCACAAACATATCGGAGTGCGCTATCTTTATGAAGATCCGGGTCAAGCTAATTTATTGGGCATCAAAGAGGGCGATCGCGCAATGACTGCGGCTGATTTCGTGAAATTGCCTGACTCGCTGGTAGCTGATTTAAAGCTGGCGATACTGAATGCTGATATGGATTTAATTGATAGCTCTATCGAGCAAATTCGATTAAAAGATGCTGTAACGGCTGGTGCGATCGCGAATTGTATAGAAAATTTCGAGTACGACAAAGTTTTAAAGTTAATCTCTCAAACAATATCACATGAATAACGACCTTCTCAGCACCGATCGCGGTAATATTTTAGTAGTTGACGACACCCCAGCTAATTTGCGCCTCCTAGCCGGAATTTTGAATGGCAAGGGCTATAAAGTCCGCCCCGTACCTAGCGGCGAGTTAGCGCTTTCGGCGGCAAAAGGTATGCCTCCCGATTTGATTTTGCTGGATATTATGATGCCCGAAATGAATGGGTACGAAGTTTGCGAAAAAATCAAAGCTGATCAACGCACTCGCGACATTCCGGTGATTTTTATTAGCGCGATTAATGACGTACTAGATAAAGTCAAAGCTTTTGCTGTGGGCGGGATAGATTATATTACCAAGCCCTTTCACGTGGAAGAGGTTCTAGTTAGGGTAGAAACCCATTTAGCAATTTGCCAGTTGCAAAAAAAGCTCCAACAGAAAAACGATGAACTGACTGTTACTTTAGAGCAACTGCAAGCTACTCAAAGTCAATTAGTGCAATCAGAAAAAATGGCTGCCTTAGGGCAATTAATTGCGGGCATTGCTCACGAAATTAATACACCACTGGGGGCGATTCGATCCTCTATTGGAAATATTACCAGCTTTTTGGATAACAATCTCGAAAGTTTGCCAGTTTTTTTCAAAGAACTGTCAACCGAACGCCAGCAGGATTTCGTGAGTTTGATGTACAGTTCCAGCCAACAAACTTACTCTTTATCTACGCGAGAAAAACGGGGCTTGAAAAAAGACGTGAAGCAGCAATTAGAGTCGGAAGGGATTGACAATGCTGACAGCATTGCTAGCATTTTAGTCAATATCGGATTGCAGGGAAATCTGCAACAATTCTTGCCGTTGCTCAAAGACCCTGACAGCGAAAATATTATAAAAACAGCCTATGACTTTGCTAGCATTCACAGAAGCGCCCGAACCATCGCTACCGCTACTGAACGCGCTGCAAAAGTCGTCTTTGCCCTAAAAAATTATTCGCGTTACGATGTAAATGGGGAAAAAATACAGGTGAATATTACCGAGGGAATTGAAACTGTATTAACTCTTTATCAGAACCAGATAAAGCAGGGTGTAGAAGTCGTCAGAAAGTATCAAGCTCAATTGCCTCCGGTACTGTGTTATCCCGACGAACTCAATCAAGTTTGGACAAATTTAATTCACAATGCCTTACAAGCGATGGACAATCAAGGAACTTTAACACTTGACGTGGTAGAGCAAGATACCAATATCCTGGTAAAAATTACTGACAGCGGTAAGGGGATTCAACCAGAGATTTTTATGAAAATTTTTGAGCCGTTTTTTACTACCAAACCTGCGGGAGAAGGCAGCGGGTTGGGATTGGATATTGTCAAAAAAATAATTGAAAAACATCAAGGTAGAGTTGATGTGGAGTCCGTGCCCGGTAAAACATCATTTACAGTCTCTTTGCCGATTAATTTAACCGAGCAGGAGTAGGTAAAGCGCCACAGACTGAAGTCTGGGGCTAAAAATTTGCAGTCTAACGGTGCGGGATGTAAAATTTGGAAAACGGTGTGCTTACCCATCGGGGTTGACTCTGCCACACTAAAGAAGGAAACTAGCGATGTCTAAACC
This sequence comes from Microcoleus sp. MOSTC5, assembly GCF_036701825.1. Taxonomy (NCBI): domain Bacteria; kingdom Bacillati; phylum Cyanobacteriota; class Cyanophyceae; order Oscillatoriales; family Microcoleaceae; genus Microcoleus; species Microcoleus sp. MOSTC5. The sequence continues at coordinate 19,060 of NZ_JAUBRK010000034.1, forward strand.
AGCAATTTTGTGCGTTGACGATGAAGTAGGGGTATTGGAAAGTCTGGAAATTGAACTGCAACAAGCATTTAACGGTAAATATATTTGCGAATTTGCTGAAAGTGCGGCCGAAGCCCTAGAGATTATTGAAGAGCTATGTGAAGCTGATGTTAACATTCTAGTGATTGTCTCTGATTGGTTGATGCCCGGAATGAAAGGAGATGAACTGCTGATTATAATTCATCAAAAATATCCGCAAATTGTGAAAGTGATGCTGACGGGACAAGCAGACAAAGAAGCAATCGAACGAACAAAAATTCAAGCAAATCTTCATGCTTTTATACAAAAACCTTGGGAAAATCAAGAATTAATTGAAGCGATTAATTCTGGTTTAGCAAATTTATGAAAAAACCCGTCATTATTTGTGTTGATGATGAGCAGACTATACTCGATAGTCTGGAAATAGACCTGCTAAAAGCCTTTGAAGATAAATATTTAATTGAAACGGCCCAAAGTGGCGAAGAAGCTTTAGAGTTGCTGTCAGAACTTTTAGCAGAACAGTATGAAGTTCCTTTGGTTATTTCGGATCATATCATGCCTAATATGAAAGGAGACGAACTATTAAGGAACGTTCATGCTATCTCGCCAAACTGTCTCAAGATTATGCTGACAGGGCAGGCAGATTTGGAGGCGGTAGCCAATGCTATTAACTATGCTAAATTGTACCGATACATACCTAAACCTTGGCAATGTGATGACTTAAAATTAACTGTTACTGAGGCAATATATAGATATTTTCAAGATAAACAATTAGCTGAAAAACAAAGAGAACTTCAGGAAATGAATCAGGAGTTGGTAAAATTAAGCCGCAAGCAGGCAATGCTGATTGCCAAACTCCATGAAAACGAAAGTCGCTTGACGCAATATTTAGAAGCTATCCCTTTGGGCGTGTGTGTACTTGATGCAAACGGGCAATCTTTCTACGCTAATCAGAAGGCGCGGGATGTATTTGGCAAAGGCACTGTGCCGCATATTAATTCAGAGCAAAAAGCAGCAATTTATCAATTCTATAAAGCCGGAACTAATCAGAGATGCCCCGTGGAAGACTTGCCAATTATGCGGGCACTTCGGGGCGAAAATGTGCGGACTGAGAGTGTAGAAATTCGTACAGCTAATAAGATTATTCCTGTAGAGAGTTGGGCGACTCCAATTTATGATTCTACAGGCGACATTTCCTATGCGATTATTGCTTTTAGTGACATAACTGAACGCAAGGAAGCTGAAGCGGCGCTAATTCAAGCTGAAGAGAAGTATCGCGGGATATTTGAAAATGCTCTAGAAGGTATTTTTCAGACGACGCCAGAGGGACTTTTTATTAGTGCTAATCCTGCTCTTGCGGAAATTTACGGCTATGATTCCGCGTCAGAATTGATAGAAAGTATTAATGATATTCAGCAGCAATTGTACGTGGAACCAAACCGCCGTCAAGAGTTTCTGGCGCTGATGAAACAGCACGGTACTCTGTGTGAGTTTGAGTCTCAGGTTTACTGTCGAGATGGCAGCATTATCTGGATTTCTGAATATGCGCGCACAGTTTGTGATGCTAACGGTGAAGTGCTTTACTATCAGGGTTTTGCTAAGGATATTAGTTTGCAAAGACAGGTGGAAGTGGAAAGAATCAAGTTTACTAATGATTTAGAAAAAGCTTTGGCCGCCGAAGAAAAGTTAAACGAGGCGCTGTCAGAAAGCGAAAGCCGATTGACTCAATTCCTGGAAGCGATGCCGGTGGGAATATTTGTTGTGGATGGTGAGGGTAAACCTTTTTATATGAATTCTTGGGGCGAAAGGATACTAGCCCAAGGTTTAATTTCTGATGTGGTTACTGAGCAATTTCCAGAAGCTTATCATTTTTACGACGCTGGAACTAATCAATTGTATCCGAGGGATCGCCAACCGATTATTCGGGCGTTGCGGGGAGAATTTGTGCGTATGGACGATCTAGAAATTCACGGGTCGGATCGGAGTGTGCCGATCGAGGTTTGGGCTACTCCAATCTACGACGAACGGAAAAACATAGTTTACGCGATCGCCGCTTTTCAAGACATCACAGAACGTCAAGAGGTAGAAACCGAGCGCCGCCAATTCACAGACGAGTTGGAAAAAGCTTTAGCAGCGGAAGAAAAATTAACAGATGCTTACGGGCGGTTTGTGCCGCACGAATTTCTCCACTTTCTGGGATATGAAAGTATTCTGGAAGTAAAATTAGGCGATCAAGTACAGAAAGAAATGTCTGTGCTGTTTTCAGATATTCGCAATTTCACTTTTCTTTCTGAGACAATGAATCCTGAAGAAAATTTTCAATTTATTAATGCTTATTTGTCGCGGATGGAACCTGCAATTACTGACAATTTTGGTTTTATTGATAAATACATTGGCGACGCGATTATGGCGCTGTTTGATGGCAGTGCTGACAATGCTGTGAAAGCTGGAATTGCTATGCTAGAACACCTTAACGAGTATAATATTAGTCGCAATAGACCCGATCGCCCGCCGCTGCAAATTGGCATTGGAATCAATACGGGTTCTTTAATGTTAGGCACGGTTGGCGGCCAAAGCCGGATGGACAGCACGGTGATTAGCGATGCGGTAAACTTAGCCTCCCGCGTGGAATGTTTGACTAAAGAGTATGGAGTTTCGATGTTAATTACTCACAATACTTTTATACAGTTGAACGATATTTATGATTTTAGGTTGATCGATCGCGTCAAAGTTAAAGGCAAATCGCGAATGGTAACAGTTTATGAAGTATTTTCGGCCGATCCGGCAGAGTTACGACTGAAAAAGTTAGAGACAAAGACAATCTTTGAGCAAGCTTTGGTACTCTACAATAGTGACAGGTGTGTCGAAGCTAAAAGATTGTTTTCGGCGTGCTTGGAAATCAACCCTAAGGATAAGGTAGCTCAAATTTATATGCAGCGGTGTCTGAAAGGGGCGATCGCTCGTGCATAATACCATTTTAGATTTAGATTGTATAATTGGGAATGATTTATTCCATAAGGATTTGGACTTTGCCTACAGTTGTCTTCTTTTTTGAAACTGGTCTAATCATTGTTTAGACAGGCAGGAAAACGCAAACTATTGTTTCTTGCTGCGGCAAACTTTCTATTTTAAATCCTCCTCCGTGCAATTCTGCAAGGCGTTGAACGATAGCCAAACCCAATCCTAAACCTGCTTGTTGGTAAAGTTTGCGATCGAACTGTCTGTAAGCTTCTAGGTGTGCAATCTGATCGGCCGTCATGCCGCGGCCTTGGTCTTTTACAGATAGAACAAAAGTCTGGTTTTCCACCAAAGTGCTTAAGAAAACCGGCGTTCCTTCTAAAGAAAATTTGAAGGCATTGTCCAATAGTTCCTCAACAATTTTTGTGAGTCTGATAGCATCCATAGCCACCGACGAATCTTGCAAATTTAATTGTAAATCGTCTGTTCTATTCGCGTGTTTCGCTTGCTGCTGCGCTTTTTGAGTCAGCAAAGATTTTACGCAGCTAAATTCGCTATTGCGCATCTCCTTTAGCAGTTCGGGATTTGTGGCTGCTATCTCTAGTTCTGCATACAGCAAAAAGTTCTGAATCAGCCTGTACAAGCGATGGCCGGAAGTTTGGATTTGACCGATCATCTCTAAGATATCTGATTCCTCTAAGACATGATATTCTGACAAAATCAGCTCGGAAAAACCCATAATTGCATTCAAAGGAGTCCGCAATTCGTGGGGGAGGGACATACTAATGTTGGTGCGCAATTCGTCTAGCGTTTTTTGAGATTGCCTGCTAATTGTTTTCTGTTTTTCAAGTCTAATAGCAATTGCTTTGAGCAGTTCTTGCGGCGTACAAGGCTTAGTAATGTAATCGTCTGCTCCCAGTTCCATGCCCGTGCGAACGTCACTTTTATCGGCCTTTGCGGTGAGAAAAATAAACGGAATTGTGGCAGTCAGAGGTTCGGATCGCAAAGCTTTGAGGACGCAGTGACCGTCAACTTCCGGCATCATCATGTCGCACAATATTAAATCTGGGATTTGTTCGATCGCCAGTTTGATGCCGGCGTTGCCGTTAATAGCTCCAATTCCTTCAAAATTCTCGGCTTCGAGCAACTCTAAAATATTTTCTCTAATCGATTCTTCGTCTTCAATTACCAAAATCTTTGCCACGGTTATTGCCCCTTTTAGTTAGTAGTTTTTTAAAAAACCTGCGTTCAGACAGTTGACAAATTTGTTTATTTATGAAGTTAATCGATCCTTAACCTGCGGATGTTTTTAGTTGATATAGCAACCGCCAAGACGCTGAGGACGTTCTTAATAGCCCTTTGCCTATGCGGTCGATTGCTTTTTCCTTCTCTCCTAGATAACTAAAGCCTTCTTCTTCCTTCCTGGTGACCTCGGTTATATCCGTTACACCCGAAGAAAGCAAATCTGTTGCTGAACTTCCTTCTGCCTTCTGCTATAATTCAGTTGTTATATGCTAGCGCAAATTAAAGGCAAGGTAATAGTGAAAGTTGTGCCTTTTCCTTCTTGAGTATCGATCGCGAGTTGGCCACCGTGAAGCTCCACAGCCCTTTTCACAATTGCTAAACCAAGACCTGTTCCCGAAATAGTGCCGACATTGGTAGCTCGGTAAAAAGTTTCTAATATCCGCTCTAGATCGGCTTGAGGAATCCCGATACCCTGGTCTTGAACTTGGAAAACAGCTTCTTTGTTTTGACATTTGAGATGCAAGCAAACTGTACTGGCGACAGGAGAATATTTGAGGGCATTGGAGAGGACATTTCCCAATATTTGCTGCAGGAGTTTTTCATCCATTTGAGCGTCGCAGTTGCCACCTTCATGTTGAAAGGTTATCGGGTGTTGGTTGCTGTCGTTGAGCTGCTGCTCTTCTACCAGTTGACGGCAAAATTTTTCGAGGTTTAAGGAAATCGGTTGAAACTGCAAGGTATTTGCTTCGATTTTGCCAATTACGAGGATATCTTCTAATAACTCTGTCATGCGTTTAATGGCTAATTGAATCCGCACAAAATGAGTAGCTTTTTTATCTTGTGACCACTGAAAACTGTAATCTTGCAGCAATCCAGCCGAAAATTGGATGGTTGTCAAGGGGGTGCGGAACTCGTGGGAAACCATTGTGACAAATTTAGCTCGCAGTTCTGAAAGTTCCTTTTCTCGTGCGAGTGCTTTGAGAATTTCGGCTTCTGCTCGTTTGCGATCGCTAATGTCACGGGCTTCAGCAATCAGGAGCAAAACTTGTCCTGTCTCATTTTTAACAGGTTTCAGTGAGAAATCAACAGTCACAATTTGGCCACTTTTGGCTAACAAGTCGATTTCGCTGCGGAAAAACTCGCCACGACTTGCTTTGCCGATCGCGCATTGCAATTGTTCGCAAACCTGTTGCGACTGACCCCAAATCGCCATTTCCCAAATCGGCAGACCCACAATATCCTCCGATCGCAATCCGGCAAAATCGAGGGCTGTCTCGTTCACTTCTAGCACGATTCCTTCGGGAGTCAGCAGCTTTGTTAGCTGAAACGAAGAGTCAAAAATCGCCCGAAAACGCCGCTCGCTTTCTCGCAGCATTTGAAATGTTTGAGATCGTTCGATCGCGTAGCGGATCGTCCGCACTAATAATTGAGTAGTAATTTGACCTTTAACAATGTAATCTTGAGCTCCCAAGCGAACTGATTCAAGTGCGATCGCCTCATCGTCCCAGCCTGTCATTACCACCATTGCCGTATCCGGGGCAACTTCTCGCAGGCGAGTTAGGGTTTCCAAACCGCGGCTGTCCGGCAAAGAAAGATCGAGCAAAACTACATCAAAGGGTTGTTTACACAGTTGTGCGATCGCCTCATGCAGGAACTCAACAGACACCAGTTCCCACTGGACGCCCACAGATACTTCTAACAGTTCTGCAAGCAAATCAGCATCAGCAGGATTGTCTTCTACTAACAGAATCTTAATCCACATAGCTTATACGTTTGTGACTGTAAAATTTTCTCTCTACCCATCTCAGGTTAAACTTTTTTGCTTTCCCTTGCCATTTTCAACTTGAAAATTATTATTTGGGAACTGTCACCACCACCGGCCACCAATCCTCAATCCATTTTACCAGCTTAGCGACTTGACTAAAATCGACAGCCTTAGGAATGCAGCACCGGGCTAACAGGGCATAAGGCTGGAGACTCTCTTCATCCGCTGCTGAGGTTGTCATAATTACCGCCGGAATCATTTTTAACTTGGGTGCTGAGTTAATTTCTCGCAACAATTCTCAACAACTTTTTTTAGGCAAATTCAAGTCAAGCAGAATTAAATCGGGAGGGTCTAAGTTCACATACAAACCTTATTGATTTAAAAAATTAATTGCTCGCACCCCATCTTCCATTATTGTGCAACTTGTTAAAAAATTTGCTTGACGCCACACTTTCTAAAGCCAAGTCATACCTTTTGAGATTTAAGATTTAAGACTTCGGCATGAGGGATCAGTCGAAGGATTTTAGATTGGGAAATCAGTGATCGCAACCAGGGTTGGGATCGCGGGCCTACAGTGGCATTTTTTTTTACTGGTATCAGCATCGCTGGGCGGATATTCCACCTGCAGAATGTCAAGACATTTAAAAAAATTTATATCGCCGATCGGCAAAGTATCTCTTCGTTTAATTTAAAGGAAGTTGGACGACTGCCAGCCAGAATTCCTCAATTAACCTGATTACTTTAGTAAATTGTAGGAAATCTACTGGCTTGGTAATATAACAGTTGGCGTGCAGCGAGTAGGACTTGATAATGTCCTCTTGGGCGGCTGAAGTGCTGAGAATCACTACTGGAATTAGTTTTAAACTTTGGTCGGTTTTAATTTCTGTTAGCACTTCTACGCCACTTTTTTTGGGCAAATTCAAATCAAGCAAAATTAAGTCGGGACGGGGTACCCTGAGATAGGGTTCTTTTCTGCGCAAAAACTTCATTGCTTCGACTCCATCTTCGACAAAATGCAAGTTATTCAATATTTTACCCTGGCCGAGAGCTTCTATTGCCAAATCGGCATCGCTGGGAGAATCCTCAATCAGCAGAATCTCTATGGGTTTAACACTGCTTCGATCGCTCATAACCGGGGTATCCTTATTGATTATAAAAAAAAATTGAATTTTTAGTCTTCAGGTACTAATTATAGGAATAGTGAAGTAAAAAGTCGCTCCTTTTCCCTCCTGAGATTCCACCCAGATGCGCCCGCCGTGGCGTTCAACAATTCGCTTGCACATCGCCAAACCTATGCCTGTACCGGAATATTCGCGGCGGGAGTGCAGGCGCCCAAAAATGATAAAAATGCGATCGGCATACTGCGGATCGATGCCAATGCCGTTATCGCGGACGCTAAACAGCCATTCGCTCTCTTGCCTACCAGCAGCGATATGAATCAACGGGGTATCTTGACGGCAAAATTTGATACCGTTGGCGATCAAATTTTGGAATAATTGCACCAGTTGAAATTCATCCGCCATCACGGTTGGCATCGCGTCCCAAGTGATGACCGCTTTCTTTTCTGCGATCGCAATTTGCAAATTAGACAAACTTTGCTTCACAGCAGCGTTGCAGTCCGCCTCCTCAAACTCCTGACCACTCGTTCCCAGGCGCGAATACGCCAACAAATCGTTAATTAACTGTTGCATTCTGGTAGCGCCATCGACAATATAATTAATATATTTATTTGCGCGTTCGTCCAAATTTCCTTGATAGCGCTGGGCCAGCAATTGAGTGTAACTGGTAACGGCTCGAAGCGGTTCTTGCAAATCGTGGGAAGCCACATAAGCAAATTGTTCTAATTCCTCGTTGGAACGCTTCAAATCTTCTGTAAGTTGCAGCATTTGCTGCTCGGCTTCTTTGCGGCTTGTAATGTTGTAAACCAAGGCGCAACAAGACAGCAAATTACCCTGGGAGTCCATGACTGGACTGGTAGACATATCAGTCCAAATATCTTTGCCGTCCTTGCTTTTGAATTTAAATTCGTGTTGTTCACCAATACCTTGCTTGCGCCGCTCGAAATTATCAATACCTTGTGGTTTTTCCTGTTCGTCCATGAAATCAAAAAGCGACCGCCCGAACATTTCTAATTCAGTATAGCCGAGCATTCGCGCCATTGCGTGGTTCACGTAAGTCGTGAGGGAATTGCTGTCAATTACCCAAATACCTTCTTCTGCTAATTCAACTATTTGTCTGTACTTAAATTCGCTTTCCTGCAACGCTCTTTCCGTTAGTTTGCGCTCGGTGATATCTTTCATAAAACAGTGGTTGCCGTTAAATATCCCTTGTTCGTCGCAAGCTTTTACCATTGTTACTTGCTTGTAAAAAAACGAGCCATTTTTCCGCACACCTCTAGTTTCAAGTTCTACTTTACCAGAAATTACCATTTCCTGATAAGCTGAGAGCATCATCTCAACATCGCCCGGATGTACGGTGAGCTGCCATCTCATGCCGAGCATTTCTTCTGGTTCGTAACCGCATCTATGAGCGTAAGCTCGGTTAACATTCACGTAGCGTCCCTCAATATCTAGCCGTGAAATGCCTTCCACAGTATTTTGCATGGCATTGGTGAGGTCGCGCACCTCTTTTTCAGCTTGTTTGCGATCGCTAATATCCTGAGCGATACCCAAAAAACCAGTGATATTTCCTTCAGGATTAAATAAGGCAGTCACCGACAATTGCACCGGAAACCGCGAACCATCTTTGCGAATGTAAGTCCATTCATTTTCGTCAGCTATTCCCCGGCGCGGCAAAGCAACCAAAACTTCCATTCCCGGCTCTATTTTTACTCCCAATTCTTGAGAAAGAATTTCAGCTCTTTTACCGAACTCCACAGGATCGTGAATTATTGCTAGCGTGACTTTCCCCACCACTTCTTCGGGGGAATAGCCTAAAAGTTTCTGTGCTGCGCGATTAAATGTTTTAATTGTACCGTCGGGCTCTGTAGAAATAATTGTGTAGTGAGCGCTGTTAAGAATTGCATTTTGCAGTTGCGTCAATTCCAACAAAGTAATCGCAATTCTTTGTCGGTAGGCTATTTCTTCTGGCAATGAGTGGTGAGAAATTTCGATTTGAGCAATGCGCTCAGCAACTCGATGTTCCAGAGTTTCATGGAGGAGTCGATTTTCTGCTTCTACCTGCTTGCGTTCTGTAATATCAGTAATAGTACCAACATAACTTTTAACCTCCCCATTTTCTCCGATTATACCGACAGCTTGACCGAATACCCAACTGATTTTATCGTGATTAATGCCTTGAAAGCGGTACTCACATTTAAACGGCAATTTCTCCTGCGCGGCGCTATACCATTCAGCAAAAACCCGCTGGCGGTCCTCTGGATGAATGGCTTGCAACCACCCTTTACCCAAAGCTCGATCGCAGGCTATTCCCGAAATTTGACACCAGCGCTCGTTGACATACAAGCAGTCTCCTAAAGCGTCTGCATAAAATATTCCTACCGGCGAAGCTTCAGTTAAAGTTTGATAGCAAGCTTCTGTTTTTCGGCGTTCAATGATTTCTTTTTGCAGTATTCGAGCGAGCATCTCTAACTGAGTTGGAGTGACGAGAGTTAATGCTTGGGGAACTAAAGGAATTAATGAAAAAGCTGTGTAAGCAGAAATCGCGGCGGTAATAATTTTCAGACTGCCAGAAACCCAATAAACAGGATGCCAAAGCGTCCAAATTTCCATTAGATGAGTAGTGCCACAGGAGATAATAAAGGCTGCGAACAGCCAAAAGACGTTGCGAAAGGGCAAGTCTTTTCCCTGAGTGATAATATAAATTAGCGATAGCGGTATTGAATAGTAAGCCAGGGCAATTATAAAGTCTGACACTATGTGGAGCGCGACTAACTCTCGCTGCCAAAGGTAACAGTGGCCGTGAGGAATATAATTTCCGGTGAATAACAGCTTATTTAAAAAGTTCCAAATCATAAATAGAATTGGGAATGTGGAAGGGGTAATGGGAAATTTAACCCAATAACTTATAACTTATCTCAAATTTCTGAAATATACAGTGCTGGACGCACGGGGGGCTACAAACCAGGTTTCTTCGTAGATGCCTCGTTGGCAAAACCGGGTTTCCTCAGAAAGCGTGCGTCTAGGACTAATACCATTTTAGATTTGAGATTTTAGATTAAATAAATGGGAATGACTGATTTTGTATGGATTTGGAGCTTGTCTACTGTTGCATTCTTTTTTAAACAGGTTTAATTTTATAAAAAATGGGGCGAGCCAGAAGCCCGCCCCACCAAAATTATGCTGGTGCTATTAACCCAACAGCGCCTGAGCCTTAGCTACCACATTCTCAACGGTGTAGCCAAACTTTTCTAAAGCAACAGGGCCCGGTGCAGAAGCGCCGAATCGGTCGATGCTGATGCTGTCGCCTTCGGAGCCCAAATAACGTCCCCAGCCGAAGCTAGCAGCCGCTTCAACTGCCAAGCGTTTAGTAACAGCTTTTGGCAGTACAGATTCGCGGTAAGCGGCATCTTGTAAGTCGAACAATTCCCAGCAAGGCATCGAAACTACCCGCACTTTATTGCCTGCGGCGCGCAATTTTTCAGCGGCATCAACGCAGAGGTATGTTTCGCCGCCGGTGCCGATTAAAATGATGTCGGGAGTGCCGCCGTCGTCGGACAAAATGTAAGCGCCTTTGGCCGTTCCTTCGATCGAACTTCCAGCCAAGTTAGGCAGGTTTTGACGAGACAGAGCCATTAAAGTTGGGCGGGTGCGGCTTTCAACTGCCACTTTGTAAGCGCCGGATGTTTCATTACCATCTGCAGGGCGCATTACCAACAAATCGGGAATTACGCGCAGAGAAGCGAGAGTTTCCACGGGTTGGTGAGTCGGGCCATCTTCGCCCAAAGCTACGGAGTCGTGAGTCATTACATAAATAACTCCAGCTTCCGAGAGTGCCGAGAGGCGAATTGCTCCCCGCATATAGTCAGCAAATACCAAGAACGTTGCGCAGTAAGGAATTAAACCGCCGTGCAGTACCATACCGTTGGCGATCGCACCCATGCCGTGTTCCCGCACACCAAAGCGCAGGTTACGTCCTTCGTATTGACCTTTTTGGAAGTCTTTTTCACCCTTGAGCAAAGTCATGTTAGAAGATGCCAAGTCAGCGGAACCGCCGATCAATTCAGGTAAGACACCTGCCAAAGCATTCAAACATTTTCCAGAATGATTACGAGTCGAATCTGCCTTATCTTCCGGGTTGTATGTCGGCAAAACTTGATCCCAACCTTCGGGAAGTTTGCCAGCAACCGTGCGCTCGTATTCTGCTGCTTCTGCAGGATATGCTGCTTTATAAGCATCAAAAGCTTTCTGCCATTCTTGCTCAGATTGAGCGCCACGTTCGACTGCTTTGCGGAAGTGTGACAAAGCATCATCAGGAATCTCAAACGGTGCGTGTTCCCACTTCAAGAAATCGCGAGTTGCTTTCACTTCATCGCCACCCAAAGCAGCACCGTGAGCGCTGTAAGAATTGCGCTTGTTGGGAGAACCGTAACCAATGATGGTGCGGACTTTAATCATGGACGGTTTGTCCGTGACTTTTTTGGCTTCTTCAATAGCTTTGTGAACTGCTTCTAGGTTAGTATCTTCGTCTAGAGCGGTATTGTCTACTGTAATAACGTGCCAATTGTAAGCTTCAAAACGCTTGCCGACATCTTCAGTAAAGGCCAAGCTTGTGTCGCCTTCAATAGAAATGTGATTGTCATCGTACAAGGCAATTAATTTGCCGAGTCCGAGGTGTCCGGCCAAAGAACAAGCTTCGCCAGAAACGCCTTCCATGTGGCAGCCGTCACCCATGATGACATAGGTGTAGTGGTCAACAATTGTGTGGTCTGGCTTGTTATACTTAGCAGCGAGGTGAGCTTCTGCCATTGCCAAACCGACGGCATTAGCAATTCCTTGTCCCAGGGGGCCGGTGGTAACTTCTACGCCTTCGGTCATGAAGTTTTCGGGGTGTCCGGGGGTTCTGGATTCCCACTGGCGAAATTGCTTGATGTCGTCGAGGGTGACGCTATCGTAGCCTGTCAAGTACAGGAGGGCGTACTGCAGCATACAGCCGTGGCCGGCGGAGAGGACGAAGCGATCGCGATTAAACCACTTGGGGTTTTTGGGGTTGAACCGCATGAACCGATCCCACAGCACGAAGGCCATAGGGGCAGCGCCCATCGGCAGTCCCGGGTGTCCTGATTTTGCTTTTTCTACCGCATCGATGGCCAAAAAGCGGATAGAGTTGATGCAGAGTTCTTCGAGTGATTGAGTTGCAACAGCCATAATTCTGGTTTTTATATGTTAAGAGAGAGTGTGTGTGGTCGATTCTGACAGAGGTGCGATCAGCCGAGTTCGATCGCTCGCGTTTCTGCTGTTCAGTTTCTGTGGAACTGCCGTGAGGCTGCACTACATATCATCTCACCAGTTGCGATCGACAGACAACTTAATTTTTTAATGTTTCGGTCGCTTTGTGCAGTCGATCGCAATTTGCGATCGGAGATATTTCTAGGGCGAGTGCGGCTCTGTGCGATCGGGCTACGAGAGGGTGTAATTTATTATTTGGCAAATTGGCTCTCAAAGCAGCCCTGTTATGATAGAGTTTGGTGTTTCTGACATCTTGCAGTTTTGTCACGAACTGGCAAGATGCCTGTTCCACAAAGAGAGAATTTTCTTGTCGGGCGTTGCTCCGACGCCGCCCGATCGCACGAGCGCCAGAATAGTGCAAGATGTCAGATATTTGTAATTTTAATCAGGCAATAACTAATGACTCTCAGTGAAGCCGAAGTCCGCAGTCAAAAAGTAGACGAACTGCGATCGCAAGGCATAGAACCGTATCCCAGTGAATCCTACGCGCGATCGCACACAGCCAAGCAAGTTCGCGAAATATTTAGTCAGCCGGGAAAAGAACTCGCAAACGGAGAAAGTGACCCCGAAGAAATTTCCCTGCGATTAGCCGGCCGCATCACTTCCAAGCGAGACAGCGGCAAAATTGGTTTCATCGATTTAAAAGACGCCACAGACAAAATTCAACTCAAAATCGAGAAAGCAATCGTCATAGGCGAAGTCGGTTTGAGCTTTGAACAAATTAAAAAATTGCTCGATGTCGGCGATTTTGTCGGCGTCGAAGGTATCGGCTGCCGCACCCCCAGGGGAGAACTTTCTATTTTAGTGAGGGAATTAAAGCTTTTATCAAAAGCTACCATTCAATTTCCCGATGCTTATTACGGAATTAACGACCCCGAAGTTTGCCGCCGCCACCGCGAAATGGATTTGGCTAGCAACCAAGATGCTCTCAACCGTTTTATGCTGCGAAGCCGCATCGTTCAAAGCATCCGTTCTTATCTGTGGCAAGCCGATTTTTACGAAATAGAAACCCCGACACTGCAAGCTATTTACGGCGGTGCTGCTGCTAAGCCATTCATCACTCACCACAATGCTTTGGAGGTAGATTTGTATTTGCGAGTTGCTCCCGAATTGTTCTTGAAAAGAGCAATATGCGGCGGTTTCGAGCGAGTATTTGAACTAGGGAAAGCATTTAGAAATGAGGGGATTGACAGCACCCACAATCCAGAGTTTACATCTTTGGAAGTTTACCAAGCTTATGCTGATGTTTTCGATATTTTAGGAGTTGTCGAAGACGTGATATGTTTCGCAGCGGCGGCGGTATTTGGGGATGTCAAAGAAATTGAAAATCAGGGGGAAACGATTAGTTTAGAACGCAAGTTCGACTACAGCGAAAAATATCCCGGTTTCAGCGGCAAACACTGGCAAGTCAAAACGATGGTAGAAGCTGTCAGAGACGAGTTTGGGCTGGATTTTGACAGTTTGGACTTGGAAAGTGCGATCGCCTCTGCAAGCAAACTAGAATTGCACCTGTCTAAGTTAGAACAACAGAGTTTGGGCTACTTACTCTATGCAGTTTTTGACAAATTAGTTGTTCCCAAACTAATTCAACCTACATTCATCATCGACTATCCTGTTGAAGTCAGTCCCTTAGCAAAAGGACATCGCAGCAAGCCCGGATTTGTAGAACGTTTCGAGCTGTTTATCAACGGTACAGAATACTCAAACGGATTCTCAGAATTGAACGATCCGAAAGAGCAAAGAAAGCGGTTTGAGGAACAGCTAGCACAGAAAAATGCCGGCGATGACGAAGCGCATCCAATGGATGAAGACTTTATTCAAGCGCTATCTTTGGGAATGCCTAATTGTGCGGGAATGGGTATCGGCGTAGACAGATTGGTGATGCTTTTAACTAATACTCAAAGCATCCGAGATGCCGTCATGTTCCCGACAATGCGGCCGGTCAAAGATTGATTGGAGTAGGTTTTTTGCCGATGTCTAATAAGTACATGGGGATTTTTTAACGGCAGATATCAGCGGATTAACACAGATAAACGCAGATGGAATTTCATCTGCGTTTATCTGCCTTTATTTGCGGTTAAAAAAACATTTTTAATATCACCGCATAAACGAACCGACAACACCGTTCATATCCTCAGCCAAAGGATTTCCCAAAGCCTTAAACTTCCACTCGCCGCCTTCTCGATAAACTTCTCCCATCAACATATTTAATTTTCCTTCATAAGATGGGTCATTTGACAAGCGATAGCGAGCGATTTCTTTCCCGGCGGCATCTATAGCTCTCACAAAAGCATTTTCTACCAGGCCGAAATGCTGTTTTCTCTCTTTTCCATCGTAAATATTTACGCCCAAAATAATTTTGTGATATTCTGCAGGCAAAGAACTCAGTTTCACCACTATTTGTTCGTCGTCTCCGTCTCCAGCCCCCGTGAGATTGTCGCCTGAGTGAACAACTGTTTTGTCCTTTGACTCCAAATGAGAGTAATAAATTACATCCTCTTTGTAGTTCTTTATTTTGCCATTTTCGCCCAGCAGCAGAGCGTAGGAATCTAAGTCAAAATTGGCACCGCTGCTGCGGCCGAAAAGACCTTTTTTAGCTTGTGCAACATCCCAGCCCAAAGCCATTGTTAGTCTGGACAAGTCGTATTCGCTTTTGCTGAGAACGATCGATTGTCCTTTTGTCAAGTTGATAGCCATAGTTTTGTGATTTTGTAAGGTTTATTGTGAAGTTGAATGATTGCCCTAAGCTAGCATTTTGTTTGCCTGGAAAAGCTGTTTCTAGGGTAAGAGATTTTTGATTCGTGCTGATTTTACCCAATGCGGATATTCGGCTGTCAACAAATCGTATAATTCCTCATCGGCAATATGTTCCGGGTCTTCTAAACTGAAGAAATCGGCGTTGTCTAGGTAGCGATCGCCCATTTCGTCAAGCTGTTCTAAAAATGTAAAATCGCTCGCTACGGATCTTGCTAACCACCCGCGAACTCCCTGACTTTTGACATCTTTCTGCGACTTGCCGATCGCCATAAACTGCCAAAATATCGGCTCGTGGGACGACCATTGTAGCTGCTGCTTGCTTTCCGATTCGTCCGCAGTTTCTCCATCAGTTACAAACATCACGTAGACAGGTCGATCGGCTTTAATAGCTGCGTAGCGCCTGCTACCGCGACCATCAGCAAAATAGAACTTTCTAATTTCCTTCATCACTTTACCGTAGTAAGTACCTCCTTCTAAAGGATACTGTTGGAGTATATGGTGGATGAAGTTGGAGAAATTGTCGATCGACATTTCACCGGGATTGTGGGGGTTGACTCCAAACAGAAATATGTCTATCGATCCGTTGTCATCAAACCGACATCCCAAAGCCAAAATCTTCTCTGCTAAACGCTGAATTTTTCCTGAACGGTATAGGGAAGACATAGAAGCAGAAATATCGAGACAAAGCGCTACTTGAGCATTGTGATTTGTTAGATTTGCTTTCTTGAGCGAGATATCGGCTTTCTTCGCGAGATTGAAAATGTGCGGCGCTTTCTCCTCAAGCTTTTTGTCTAATGCTATAGCTTTCTGACTTTTGTGGCTATATTCAATAACTGGTAATTTAGGCAGTTCTACTGTACGTTTTGCTGGCTTTTCTTGCGGTTGAATCTCTGAATGATACTTGTCAACAAAACTCTGCAACCCTGCTTTATATCCTTGTCCTACAGCCTGAAATCTCCAAGCTGCATCTTTTTTATACAACCGTCCAAACTCGACTGCTGTTTCTTCAGAAAAACCTTCTGTTAAATCATAGCGCGCTAGTTCGCTGCCGGTTTCGCGATCGTACAATCGGATAAAAGCATTTCTGATTTGGCTGAAATTTTGATGTTTAGCTTGTGCGTCGTGAATCGTGACCACAAAAACCATTTCCTCAACAGCAGCCGTTACTTTTCCTAAGTCTACATAAATTGTCTCGTCATCTCCTTGAGTTTGACCAGTTTGATTATCTCCCGAATGGGCGATCGCTCCGTCCGGCGACTGCGAGTTATTGTAAAATACAAAGTATCTTTCATCGGGGATTTTTCCGTCCGAACCTAATGCAAAAACCGAGGCATCGATATCGCAGCTTTGCGGGCTTGAGTCGGATAAGTTTAGTTTATTTGCTATTTCCCAGCCCAGGGCGATCGCAACTTTTGTTAAAGTTGGAGATGTTTTAGAAAGATTAAATCTTTCGCCCTTCTTTAATTGAATTCCCATCTGGTTTATCACCTCATGAGTCTGATTGTTTAAAATCGAGGGAAACATTCCTGCTTCCGAATTTCCCCTCGATTTAATTAGCTGGGAGCGATCGACCTTTTATCAGGCATACTTATCTACAAAGCTTTGCAAGCCGGAATTGTAGCCTTGTCCTACAGCTTGGAATCTCCACTCGCCGTCTTTCTTGTAAAGTCTGCCAAACTCTACCGCTGTCTCCCTAGAAAAATCCTCGTCCAAATCGTACTTCGTTACCTCTGTGCTAGTAGTAGTGTCGTAAATCCTGATAAAAGCATTCCGCACTTGACCGAAGTTTTGCCTTCTCGATTCTGCTTCGTGGATAGTTACCACAAACACAATTTCTTCCACCGCCGGATCGACTTTGGTTAAATCGACTGTAACGGTTTCATCATCGCCAAATCCTTCTCCGGTTCTGCTATCTCCCAGATGTATTACAGCAGTGTCCGGCGACTCCTTGTTGTTGTAGAAAACAAAGTATTTTTCGCCGGGAATTTTGCCAGTAGCCCCCAACATAAACACGGAAGCATCTAAATCAAATGCCCCCCCGGTGTCTGTAGGATTGGTATCCCATCCCAAACCAATCCCGGCATTTTTCAACCCGGGTGCTTCTTTAGATAGATTAATTCTCCCGCCTTTTTCCAAATTGATAGACATTCGCCCTCCTGCGTGCAAAATCTGTAATATTACTGATAACAATTATACAAACTGTCAGAGCAGCTTGACAAATTGCTGCTGATACTCGTTTTCGGTCAATCGATTTTAGATTTTAGATTTGGGATTTTAGATTGTAGAAGTGAGCCCACGGATAAATCCGGGGGCTTTGTACCCTGAATGCTTGCGGCTACAGCAGGTTGACAATTTGCTTTTGGTACTCATCT
>NZ_JAUBRK010000034.1:36681-83556 GCF_036701825.1 Microcoleus sp. MOSTC5
ATCGATTTGAGATTTGAGATTTTGGATTTTAGATTGGATAATTGAAGAATTGACCCTGCGGATGAATCCGGGGGCTTGTACGCTGGATGCTTTTGGTTAAAGTAGCTTGACAAATTGCTGCTGGTACTCATCTATCGATTTGAGATTTGAGATTTTGGATTTTAGATTGGATAATTGAAGAATTGACCCTGCGGATGAATCCGGGGGCTTTGTACCCTGAATGCTTGCGGCTACAGTAGCTTGACAAATTGCTGCTGGTACTCGTCCTCTGTCATCAGTTCGTGGGTATTTTCCACCCTGTCTAAAAACACGATTCCATCTAAATGGTCGTGCTCGTGTTGAAAAATACGGGCCACAAAGTCTGTCAATTCTTGTCGGTGGAGTTTGCCGTCTCTACTGGTGTATTCTATCTCGATCGCCCTACTTCTCGGCACCAAGCCCCGAATCCCCGGAATGCTCAAACAGCCTTCCCAGTCTTTGACTTTCTCTGTTGATGCAGCCACAATCCGGGGATTAATCATCGCTGTGGGCTCCATGTTCGGTGCTTGGGGATAGCGCAGGTTGGGGCGCGATGCGACGATGAACAGGCGATCGGACTGAGCCACTTGAGGGGCGGCAATCCCCACTCCGTTTGCCTGCTGTACTGTAAATATTAAGCTGTCAATCAACTGTTGAATGCGATCGTCCTGAATATTCTCGACAACTTGCGACGGGCGGCGCAGTACAGGATTTCCTAATTGTGAGATTTGTAATATTTCTGCCATAGTTATTGGTTAGTCGTTATTGGCTAGTGGTTATTTGTTAGTGGTTAACTACTGACAGATAACCATTTTTTTCTTCCTTCTTCCTTCTTCCTTCTTCCTTCTTCCTTCTTCCTCCTTCCTTCTTCCTTCTTCCTTCTTCCTTCTTCCTTCTTCCTTCTTATCCAACTTTTTGAAGTGGCAAACTCCCCGGTTTTACAGTCAATTTAACTATTTGCCCGTTGCGGTTGATTTCCATTTGCAAAAGACCGCCAACCTTAGCATTTTGCACGAAATCCTGAACTGCTTCCGACTGAATAATCGGCTGATTATTAATTTTTTGAATCACATCTCCAGCGCGCAAACCGGCTGCTGCTGCGGGAGAATTAGGAACAACACTAACAATAGCCACACCCCGATCGACTGCAACTCGCAGACTGCTGTTAGCATTGCTGTTAATTTGCTGCTTAACCTCTGGATTCAGCGTCGCCATTTCAAGGCCTAAATAAGCGTGTTCGACTTTCCCCGTCGTAATCAGTTCCTTCGCCACCTGTTGGGCCGCCTGAATGGGAATCGCAAACCCCAATCCTTGAGCACCTTGAATAATCGCCGTATTCATGCCAATAACTTGGCCCGAAGCATTCAGCAGCGGGCCGCCGGAATTCCCCGGATTAATTGCAGCGTCTGTTTGAATAAAACCGATCCGCTTGTCGGGCACGCCCACATCCGAGCTCGATCGCCCCGTAGCGCTAATAATCCCCGCAGTTACGGAATTGTCCAAACCCAAAGGATTGCCGATCGCGATCGCCCATTCCCCAGACAACAGCTTATCCGAATTGCCGATCGGCACCACAGGCAGAGCGTTCGCCTCAATCTTCACCACAGCGACATCCGTCACCTTATCCGCCCCCAACACCTGCCCCTGAAAGCTCCGGCCGTCCTTGAGAGTTACATTTACCGTATCGGCTCCCTCTACAACGTGAGCGTTAGTGAGAATCACGCCGTCGGCACCGATGACAAAACCCGAACCAGTGCCCCGTTCGATCCCGCCCCGGCCGCCCGAATTCGGTTCTATGCCAAAAAAATCTTCCGGCGACAGCCCTCTATTTCCCGGTTTCACCCGGCGCGAAGCATCGATCCGAACCACTGCCGGGCCAACTTTTGCCACCGCAGCCACAATAAAATTCACATTAGCCGCGTCGCCCGACAACGAAGCCGGCGGCAAGACTTTGCTAACTCGATCCTTTGTATTAGGAGGCAGTTGCAATTTCGGTTCCAGCGCCTTTTGTCCCGAATCGCCAGAATTTGCACGAAATTGAGAAACCGTCAGACGATCGCCCAACATGGCGGCCCCGGCTCCCGTTACCAGCAGCAATATGTAAATTGCCGGTTGCTTCCAAAATTTGCCAGTAGAACTCTTCATGGCCATGTTTTAAGGCTTTCCTGCCAAATCTAAATATTTGCTGAGCAGCTCCCCGATACCTGGTTTGGACTGCAGAGCCGCCAAATTTGTGGGCGATCGGCAGACTCCCTTAAACTTTAGCATCTGAGGACTAAACTCTCTAGAGTAGAATTAATATCTTGAATGCCGATCGGCAGAGGTGAGCAGTGGACATTCCCCTCGAAAGTCTGTGGAATCAGATACTTGAACGTCTCCAGGTACAACTGAGCAGACCTAGCTTTGAGACGTGGATCAAAACTGCCAGGGCCGAACAACTCGAAAATAACTGTTTGATCGTCAGCGCCCCCAACCCCTTTGCTCGCAATTGGTTGCAAAAATATTACGTCAAAACCATTGCCGATGCAGTCTACGAAATTCTCGGCTATCCCGTAGACATTTACTTGACAATTGCCGGAGGAAACGAAACAGGCGGCAGCAGCGACTCCGCCATGATTTGGCCGTCCCCCATCGCCGCCGATGTCCCCGAAAGCCACTCGCTTCACCCCCCCAAACCCGCCAATTTAAACCCCAAATACCTATTTTCCCGCTTTGTCGTCGGTTCCAACAACCGCATGGCTCACGCAGCTTCCCTCGCGGTAGCCGAGTCTCCGGGCCGAGAATTCAATCCCCTATTTTTGTGCGGTGGCGTCGGTTTGGGCAAAACTCATTTGATGCAGGCGATCGGTCATTATCGCTTGGAAATTGACCCCAACGCCAAGATTTTTTACGTTTCTACTGAGAAATTTACTAACGATTTAATCGCCGCAATTAGGAAAGATAGTATGCAAACTTTCCGCGATCATTATCGAGCAGCCGATGTTTTATTAATAGATGACATCCAATTTCTTGAAGGCAAAGAATACACTCAAGAAGAATTTTTCCACACTTTTAATACTTTGCACGAATCCGGAAACCAAGTAGTTTTAGCTTCTGACCGTCCGCCGCAGCAAATCCCCCGCCTGCAAGAGCGTTTGTGTTCCCGATTTTCGATGGGATTAATTGCCGACATTCAATTGCCAGACTTGGAAACTAGGATGGCAATTTTGCAAAAAAAAGCCGAGTATGAAAATATGCGGCTGCCGCGAGATGTGATTGAATACATTGCTTCTAGTTACACTTCCAACGTTCGGGAATTAGAAGGTGCTTTGATTCGGGCGGTAGCATATCTTTCAATTACCGGTTTGCCGATGACTGTGGAGAATATCACCCCGGTTTTGAACCCGCAAACTGAAAGCGTAGAGGCGACTCCCGATGCAGTAATTGCAGTTGTGGCCGAGGCTTTTGATGTTTCTGTTGAAGATTTGAAAGGTATTTCCCGCAGGCGAGAAATTAGTCTCGCCCGTCAAATAGGGATGTATTTAATTCGGCAGCATACTGGTTTGAGTTTGCCGAAAGTTGGCGAAGTGTTCGGCGGAAAAGATCACACGACTGTGCTTTACAGTTGTGACAAAATTGCTCAGTTGCGGAACACTGACCCGAATTTGGCCCAAACTTTGCGTCAGTTGAGCGATCGAATTAATGTTGTCAGTCGCAAAACTTGAGAAAAAGTCATTAGTCAGTTGTCAGTTGTTATTTGTCATTTGTCATTTGTCACACCAATGACTCTATGCAGCGATTTCAAGATCCCCATCATCGAAGGGGTAACTCTCCGATAACAGACAATCTCTATGCGTAGCAGCTTACCTGTGGAAAAACCTGTGGAAAAGTTGCCCTTCGTTTGTGGAAAACTTTACTCGATCGCCCGAAACAGTTTTTGCACAAAAATGGGCGATCGACCTCAACAGCTTTTCCACAAGTTTTCCACAGGTATTTATTACCTACAAGTCATTCCCAGCAAGCAGTTAGCTTTTTTTTCCACAGTTTCCACAGGGCGATCGACACAAAAATAATTCAATAAATAAAAAAAACAGGCGATCCCTGCGCACCCTACACAAATAGTTCGCGACGCGGGCTGACCTCAGAAACCCGGTTTCTAGGAAGATTTCTCGTTTTTACAGGCAAAATTTTGCTTAGAAACCCGGTTTCTAGCCCCATGCTTAAGCCCTACACACAGAAAAACTGACCCGCCGGCTTTCTGTGATACGATTTGTTTCTGTTTCAAATCCGGTTAATTAACCTTCCTACCATGAAATTGGTTTGCACCCAAAGTGACCTCAACGCCAACCTCTCGTTGGTGAGTCGGGCCGTTCCCTCCCGCCCGACACATCCGGTACTCGCCAACGTGCTCTTAGTAGCGGATGAGGAAAATCAGCGGGTTAGCTTGACAGCTTTCGATCTCAGTTTGGGCATTCGTACCAGCTTCGCAGCAGAAGTTACTGGCGGCGGAAGTTTTACAATACCCGCTAAATTACTTAACGATATTGTTTCGAGACTCCCAGATGGAGAGATTACTTTAGAAGACGAAGCGGGGGACACCGTAGCATATCTCACTTGCAGTTCTGGCAGCTACCAAGTTAGAGGCATGGGCCCGGAAGAATTCCCAGAATTGCCAGCAATTGAAGCAGGAACAATCCTCAAATTGCCGCCGGAAGCCTTGATAGAAGGACTCAAAGGAACTTTATTTGCTACTAGCCCCGACGAGGCAAAACAGGTACTTGCAGGCGTGCATTTAAAGGTATTGCAAGATTGCTTGGAATTTGCAGCTACAGACGGCCACAGATTGGCAGTAGTTCAAACTGCCAATGAAAAAGCTGAAGGCGAAGAAACCCAAGAAGAATTTGAGGTAACAGTCCCCGCTAAAGCATTGCGCGAAGTAGAAAGAATGCTGGTGATGCGGCAGTGGACTGAACCTGTCACCCTGCATTTTGAACACGGTCAAGTAGTGTTTGAATGGGCAGACCAGCGGCTGACAACTCGTACCTTGGAAGGGCAATATCCCGCATACAGGCAGTTGATTCCGCCCTCCTTTGAGCGGCAAATTACCTTAGAAAGGCGATCGCTCTTAGCAGCAGTAGAAAGAATTGCCGTGTTTGCAGACCAAAAAAATAATATTCTCAAATGCAGCATCGACGAGGAGAATCAGGAAATCACTTTGTCGGTAGATGCTAAAGATGTCGGCTCCGGCAAAGAGTCAATGCCGGCCCAGATTTCAGGAGACAGCATAGATATTGCTTTCAACGTGAAATACTTAGTTGATATCTTAAAAACGGCTCAATCCCCAGAAATTCAACTGCAATTAAACGGTGCTTTGGCCCCCGTAATTTTCCAGCCTTTGGGCGGAGTCAATGCTACATTCTTGGTGATGCCTGTTCAGCTAAGAGCTTAAAAAGAGTCATTAGTCATTAGTCATTAGTCATTAGTCATTGGTAATTGGTAACAAATAACTAATTACCAATTACTAATAATTAATAACAACTGATATCAATTCCGGTAGCATCGGAATTGTAAAGTCGAGTCAACAGTCAACAATCACGGATGGTGCAACCGGAATCGATCTAATTCATCTGCGTTAATCAGTGTTAATCTGCCTGTATCTGCGGTGAAAACAAGAAAATTTATTAACCGCAGATGACAATGGATTGACGCTGATTAACGCAGAGGTCGAGAAGAGAGATAGGAATAATTGCGATGCTAATAGATTTGATATGACTTATTGCTTCAAATCAATGGCAACAAAATTTCAAATTCAGTACCTGTACCGGGCGTAGAATGCAAATTTAACTTGCCTTTATGCTTTTCCGTAACAATTTGATGGGTAATTGCCAACCCCAAACCGGTACCTTTCCCGGCGGGTTTAGTGGTGAAAAATGTCTCAAAAATCCGCCGCTGAATTTCTGGCGGAATTCCCGGCCCGTTATCGGCAATTCGGATGGCTATCCAAGCGTTATTTTGATTTGTTTCGCTTGCTTCTGGGCTGAAATCGCAGTTTTGGCTGGTGCAGGATAGCTGTTTTGAATTTTGTCGATCGCCCATCACATAATTTTGAATTAATTCCGAATTCACGAAGTCTCCGTCAGAACTGTCTATTACCTCGGTTTCAATAGTAATTGCAGGCACAAAACCTTTTTCTCCTTTTACCTCTTCCAAAGCGTCGATCGCATTGCTGATAATATTCATAAATACCTGGCTCAACTGACCAGAGTAACACTTGAATAAAGGCAAATCACCATAGCTTTTAACTACTTCAATCTCGTACTTAAGACGGTTTTTCATAATTAGCAGCGTACTGTCAATACATTCGTGGATGTTAGCTTGTTTCAAGCGGGCTTCGTCCATGTGAGAAAAAGTGTGCAAGCTGGTGACGAGTTCGGTCAGCCTCTCGGATGAAACTTTCATACTTTTGAGAATTTCCACCCAATCTTTTTGCAAAAAATCGAAGTCTATGTTTTTTTTGAATCCGTCAATTTTTTCGCTGTCACCGACAATGTGTTCGTAAGCAGACAGCAAATCCATGATGTCTTTCGAGTAGTTGGACAAAAAGCCGATATTTCCCCTGATGCAGGTGACGGGATTTCTAATTTCGTGGGCGACTCCAGCTACCATCTGCCCCAAACTGGCTAGTTTTTCGGTTTGAATTAGTTGAGATTGAGTTTGCTGCCTCAGCAATTTTGTCGCTAGTTCGTGAATGTTGGATTGGGCTACTAACAGTTCGTGTACGTCTAGCAAAGTATAAGTTTGAGGCGACACTTGAACTACAATCGGTTCGTAAAGCAGTTCTTTCGATCGCAACAGCGACTTCCTAGCTGCATCCACGATTAAAGTATTGCTGGGAAAAATTAAATTCTCAGTTTCGGCAAACCGATACAAAGCGCTAACAGGCCGCTTTAAAAATAATTCTCGCCCAAAAGGACGGCTGATAAATTCTAAAAATCTCCGCCGGGAAATCATACCGGCAAATTCACCTTGATGGGTCACAATGACTCCCGGTAACAGCGGATTAGATTCTAACATCTGGGAAATTTGCATTCCCCAATCCGTAGCTTCTACCTGAAAATCGTAAAGCGACAATTCTTGGAGAGTAGAGTCTAAACAAAGTTCTCTGATGGAAGCCTGGGACGTGGTTTGGACTGGTCTTTCTACGCAGGAGGTATTCAACATAAATTCATCAGCACGCTTTTTTAGGGTTCTATTTGCCAGCAGACCTTCAGCTACCAAAGGTCAGCAAGTGAGTTGCTGACTGCTTCGATCGGCATTCGCCTAGCAAACTGCATTTTAAATTACACAAAAAACTGACTGTAGTAAATGAAATTTTACCACTTAAAGTATTAGGCAAGATTGAGTATAACCGAGATAAATGCGCCCTGGTAATTATACCTGACTTTATTTTATACTGACTTGAGCGGTATTAACGCTTGGTTCGACTATTTAACTATTCATTAACCTTAAGTTATCGTCTTAACCTTTTGTTAATAACAAATTATACAGAGAAATATAATTGATTGACAATAGAAGAAAATTGGAATTGCCCGATCGCCCCTACGATACAGCGAAATTAAACAAGTTAAAAGCACAAAGCCAGGGCGATCGCGTCCCTGAGTTTTAGCTCGCTAAGCGCGATAGCTGGGAGTCCCGCAAGCTAAGGCATTTGAGGCGATTTCATCCCATCTCCCCGATCCGGTACTCGCAACCCCCCGTAACGGTAGGTATGCCAGTCACACCCGCCTGTGAGTCCTCTATCGGTTTGTAGCTAGGACTAAAGTCCTCACTACAAACCAATTTTATAGCAATTCTTCGATCGCACATAATATAAAACAGTCAACCTCGCCCGCAATCTCCAAAATCAGCCTTGGCAGTTGTTCTACAATCAACCATTGTTAACCGAAATATCCATCAAATCGGCGACGGTTGGCAGAGTCAATTATTGATTGGCTGTACGAGGCGGATATGAATAAAAATTCAGTCGAATTCAAACAAATTTAACCCTTCTAAATCATTCAAGGCATCAGCCTTGATTAAATTAGAATGTCTACAAATTGCCGCAAAAAAAAGGAAAAAAAATGAACTGGATCTTAACTTAGTGCTATGCTTTGGTATGATCTACAAGTAGTTCTACCAAAGACGTATAACTAAATAGCAATCTACCAGTAGGTGATCGATGCAACCGGGCTTAACAAATCAGTTAAACAATGCTTTTACCCTTTTTCTCAGCTTGTTAGTAGAGGCAATACCTTTTCTGCTGCTCGGAGTTTTATTCTCAGGTTTGCTGCTGGGGTTTGTAGACGAACGCAAACTCGTATCGCGCATCCCGCGAAACCCGCTGCTGGGGGCTTTGATGGGCAGTTCGATCGGCTTTTTGTTTCCCGTGTGCGAGTGCGGTAACGTGCCCGTAGCCCGCAGGTTACTGATGCAGGGAGTGCCCGCACCAGCCGCGATCGGCTTTTTGCTCGCGGCCCCCACCATCAACCCCGTGGTAATTTGGGCGACTTGGACGGCATTTCGCGATCAGCCAGAAATTGTAGTTTTGCGGGTGGTATTTTCCCTAGTCACAGCCACAATTATCGGCTGGGTGTTCAGCGCCCAAAAAGACTTGCGGCCTCTGCTGCAAGCTTCTGTAGCCCGCGCCATCCCCTTGCCAAAACCAGAGTTTTCCGAAAAAGAACTCGTCCAAGCCAACACTTCGCTGCTGTTGCAGTCGGGAACATTTATGCTCGGTCAGCCGGGGGGGGCAGTGCCGATCGAATCTTTGCTACAAGACGACTGGAAGCCATTACCAACAGGCAAAACAGAAAAAACCTCGAAACGTTCGTCTATGTTCCACCGCGTTTCTAAAGAGCGTCTGCGCCTGCTTTTAAACACGATGGTACAGGAGTTGCGCGAATTGGGAGGAGTGTTGGTAATCGGAAGTGCGATCGCAGCCATCATTCAAGTTGGCGCACCCCGCGAACTAATTCTCAACCTCGGTCAAGGCCCCGTTTCCTCAATTCTCGCCATGCTGCTATTAGCTGCAGTCGTATCGATTTGTTCTACAGTAGATGCCTTTTTTGCCCTGTCTTTTGCTTCCACATTTACCAGCGGTTCGCTGTTAGCCTTTCTCGTTTTCGGCCCGATGATAGACCTCAAAGGCATCGGTTTAATGCTGTCAATTTTTAAAAGTCGAGCCGTAGTTTACATAATTGTCTTGGCAGCTCAGTTAACCTTTTTAATGACCCTCGCTGTTAACTTGCATTTAGGTTAATAAATTAGCTCAAACAGACAACTAATACTATTTTCGCTTTTCCCTTTTCAATTACCTTGATTCACGACAAGGAAGTCACCGAGCTACGGATAGGTGTTTTTTCTCTTCCCTCTTCCCTCTTTTCTCTTGCTTCTTCCTTCCCCATGACTCTTACAAAATGAATCTTAAAAAAATTAGCCCCTGGCTGGACGCCCTAGCTATCTTAGCGTGGGGAATACTGCTCCTCAAATATTGGATCACCGGCAAATTAAGCATTCTCATTCACCCCAATTACTTTGGCTTGACTCTAGCGGGAGGAATCGGCTTAATGGTGATTGGCGGGTTAAAAACTTGGGAACTCATAAAGCTCGATCGCACCACAAAGCAATCGCGGACATCAGCAGCAAATAACTCTCTCAGAATCACAGAAGTTGAACACGTTACTTTGTTTCCCCCCAGTATTGGCAGCACCTTAATGTTGAGCGTCGCATTAATAGGTTTACTAACAACGCCACGCACTTTTACCAGCCAGACAGCATTAGAACGAGGCCTCACCGAATCTCTGCCAATCACCAGACTGCAACCCCAAGAATTTCGCAATACTACAAAACCCGAACTGCGATCGCTCGTCGAATGGGTGCGACTGTTGAATTTCAATCCCGAACCCGATACATACAGAGGTCAAAAAGTCAAAGTTCAAGGATTTGTAATTCACCCCCCCAACATAGCAGAACAATATATGTGGATCGGGCGTTTTATCATTACCTGCTGCGCGGCAGATGCCTATCCGATCGGGTTGCCGGTAAAATTACTGATCGGTCAAAGCCGGGCCACCTTTGCCCCAGACAGTTGGCTAGAAATAGAAGGAGAAACGATCGTAGAAGAACTGCAAGGCAAGCGCAAATTAATCATTCAAGCATCCTCCCTCAAACCAATTCCCGAACCAAAAAATCCTTATGATTATTAGGTATGGAGTAAGTATGAGATTAAATTTTTACCTTTATTGTGACATGGACACTCAAGACCCGTCCTCCGTATACAAATAAAGATACTGTACAGTCAGCTACAAAAGTGGCAGCAGCATCCTGTAGGAGTTGCAAATAGCAAATTCAGCCACTACACTCGTAATTAGGAAATAAATTCTAAGTATATGTCATCAGAAAAAAAATTAGCTATCAAAGGTGCTATCTGGACGATCGCCAGCTATGGAAGCAGTCAAATTATCCGATTCGGTAGCAACTTAATCCTGACGCGCCTGCTTTTGCCCGAACTATTTGGTCTAGTAGGTCTAACCTACGTTTTTATAACAGGGATCAACTTATTTACAGACATCGGTCTAGGCCCAAGCATCATCCAGAACAAACGCGGCGAAGATCCTGCATTTCTCAATACCGCTTGGACGCTGCAAGTTATTCGCAGCTTTTTCATTTGGATTTTTTTGGTTATAATTACCCACCCTGTTGCTAGTTTTTATGGAGATCCCCGTCTCCTGTGGTTGATTCCAATAATAGGTATAAATTCCGTAATAGGAGGGTTTAAATCCACATCCACATCCAGCCTAGAACGCAAAATGGCAGTGAAGGAAGTAGTAATTTTTGAGTTGGGCATACAGATTGTTTCTACTATAGTAATGATTGTCTGGGCCTGGTTCGATCGCAGCATCTGGGCGATCGTTGCAGGCGGCTTGACTGGAGCTGTAATGGAGTTAGTGTGGAGCCATTTTTTGATTCCCGGCAAGTCAAACCGCTTTGCTTGGGATAAAGAAGCAGCTAAAGAAATATTTTCTTATGGCAAATGGATATTTGTGTCTACGGCTTTGTTTTTCTTGTGTTCTCAAGCCGATAGACTCATCCTCGGGAAAATATTTACTTTAACAATGTTGGGCATTTACGGCATCGCTTTTACTCTCGGCGATATGCCGCGCCAAGTCATCATCGCCATTAGCGGCAGGGTGATTTTTCCCTCGATTTCTATGCTGGCAGATTTGCCGCGACAGGAGTTGCGTGCGAAGATACTCAAGAACCGCAAGCTAATTCTAATACCGTTAGCCGTAGGTTTAGCAATTTTTGTGACTTTTGGAGACCAGTTAATTTTAATACTGTACAGGAAAGAGTATTGGGCTGCATCTTGGATGATGCCAATCTTGGCTTTAGGTATCTGGCACACCACCATCCACAATATGATGGCTTCTTGTCTGTTAGCCGTAGGAAAGTCTCAGTACGCAGCTATGGGCAATCTGCTGACTTTTGTGAATCTATGTATAAGTATACCGCTGGGATATCACTTAAAAGGTAATTTAGGTGCCGTGATTGCTGTAGCTCTCGGCGACCTTCCTACCTATATAGTAACTAACTACGGTTTGTGGCGGGAAGGACTAACTTGTTTTTGGCAGGATATTCAATTAACAGGGCTGTTTGTAGGGGTGCTGGCAACTCTACTTTGGTGTAGAGTTGCTTTTGGTTTGGGTCTGCCAATCGATCACATATCACCGATGGATTTAATTCCAATCAATACCCTATTTCAGTAAACAAAAAGGAGATTGTCTATATGTCAAGCGAAAAAAATACCAGAAGAAAAGTAATGCACTTTATCTTTTTACAAATGGCTCTGTTACAAGAAATATCGCGAGTTGCCATGAGGTATACTAAACTGATGTTTTTTTATCAAAAAAATCGCATTATAGATTTATTCAAAGAAAACGAACAGCCCGAAAAAGAACGGCCCAAAGTCTTTGCGGCTGTCGCACACATTACATCCGTTGAAGAATCTAACAATCCAGAAAAAGCCACAAAAAAAATAGAGAGACTCAGGCACACAATAGATGGACTGTTGACGAGTTTTGCTCATTGCGACCTGACTATTGCGATCCAAACTCTACCAAACAGGCACGTTACAGCGTACTTACCTGAATATCAAATTAAGTGCATTCAGATACAAGAAGGCCCTGAATGCGACCCCATGTTGGTAGGGTTTAGACTTCAGGAAGAATTTGTCGAAAGAGTAGAAAAAATTGACTGGTTTTTATTCATAGAAGATGACACTGTTTTGTACGATGCTTTCATTCTAGAAAAATTAGAAAATTTTAACCGACAAAGCGGGTATGAGAATGCTATTCTTTACCCAAACCGTTATGAAATGGATCAAGGAACCAAGAGATATATTGATTTGACAATACAGCAGCCGCTATTGTGGAATCAGCTATCTAGTGTAGAGATAGAAGGTGTAAAATTTGCGGAGTTTAACAATCCTCATTCAGCATTTTACTGTTTGTCAAGAAACCAGATGAAACAGTGGATAAAATCAGGTCGCATATTCAAAAATCAAGTAGTGAATGTCGGGCTTTTAGAGAGTGCCGCAACTTTTTGTCTGTTGGAATGTTTCACCATATATAAGCCTCACCCGTCAAACTTAAACTATTTTGAGGTCAGGCATTACGATAGCAAATATTCTAAGCTATATCCCGAACCTGAATCGCCGTATACACTGTCAGCCGTTAATAATAGTTCCAAGATACCCATTGTCAAGGATTCGTGAAAGGGATCTCAGCTAAGTAGTCGTCATGATTATTAGTAGGAGGGGTAGAGCGCCAGTGTTACCCCTCAACCTGTTAAAGAATTGGCGATTTGAGATGGGATTAAAAATCTTAAAGCTCAAACAGTCCTGGATGCAACTGGAACAATGGTAGGGCGCGATACGGTCGTCAAAACCTCTCTCGATCGAGCCAATTTTAGCTCTGAGACGCCCTACAAGCTAAAATCTAAAATTTCACATCTAAAATCGGTGGAGGCTGTTGGAAGTGCAGCAGACTCCACCGATTTTAGATCGTGAGTTTAATTCAGTCCAGGAGGCAGCAAAACTTTCAGAAACCGAGTTTTTTACCAACATACTTCGTTGCAGTCCTTTTCGCTGGTAAAAAAAACGGGTTTCTGAGGGTAGGGAGTGCATCTAGGACTGTAAAATTTAAGAGGGAAAATTTGGTAGTTAATTTTCAGCAGAAATAGGAGAGAAAGATTTGTGAGTATTTTTAACAAAAAAATTAATCCTTCACCCTTAGCTATTCTGCCATTCAAACAGCCGATCGACCGCACGGCGATCGCCCTCATGCTAGTGCTGAGCCTCTTAATGGGACTGCTGCTGCTGAGCGGCGATCGCACAGCACCCAGAGTGCGAGAATTTAGCTGGGAAAACAAACAAATCGGCGCTGAAGATACCGGCTTTATCCTCACCTTCTTTCGACCGATGAACCACTCCAGCGTCGAGGAAAACTTAAAGCTAGAACCCCCCCTCCCCGGTAAATTTAGTTGGGCTGGAAGGCGCATGGCTTACACCCTCAAAGATCCAGCACCCTACGGCGTTACCTACACAGTAAAACTCGCCGGAGCAACGGACAAGTATTTCGGAGAAAACAACCAAAATAAAGGAACGCCAATTCAACCGTTTAGCAGTTCCTTTCGCAGCCGCGATCGAGCTTTTGCTTACATCGGCGTCCAAGGCGAAACAGAAAGCAGATTAATGCTAGTCAATCTCACCAGCAGCGACTCAAAACCGATAACGCTGACTCCCAAAGATTTAGTAGTAACTGATTTTAAACCGTATCCTGACAGCGATCGCATTTTATTCTCAGCTACAGATCGATCGATCGCCCGTAGTGGCGGCACCCTAAATCAAGAACTATTTACAGTTACAACCGGTCTCAACCCTCAATCTCCAGGAGTAGAATCTCAGCCGCAGCCAGCAGGTAGACTTGACAAAGTATTAGATGCCAAAGATTACCAAAACCTCAAATTCGACCTCTCAGCCGACGGAAAAATCATAGTTATCCAGCGCGTCAACCGCCGCAATCCCGGCGATTTCAGTCCTTGGATTTTGGAAGAAAAAGTGCCTCCCCGACCCTTGGAAAATCAACAAGGTGGAGATTTTCTGATTCGCCCCGACAGCAAATCGATGGTAATATCTCAAAAACAAGGATTAGCGATCGTCCCCCTCAAACCGGAAGCAGACCCAGTAGAATTTTTGCCAAAATACGAACAAGTATTGGGCATGGCCCGCGACAACTCCGTCGCCGCATATGTTAAATACAACAGCGACTTTACTCGATCGCTTTTCATCTTAGACAACCAAGGTGCAGAACAAGAAATATTGCGAATTCCCGGCAGCATTATCGGCGTTTATTTCGATCCCCGCAAAGACAAAGACAACCAATTTCAGCGTCTCTACTGTTTTTTAACCCAACGCCTCACAACAGAAAGCTACAAAGAACAGCCTTTCATCGCCGCCATCGACCTTAAAAAAGAGGGCACTCGTTTGGTAGGAACCATCA
Organism: Microcoleus sp. MOSTC5; assembly: GCF_036701825.1. Taxonomy (NCBI): domain Bacteria; kingdom Bacillati; phylum Cyanobacteriota; class Cyanophyceae; order Oscillatoriales; family Microcoleaceae; genus Microcoleus; species Microcoleus sp. MOSTC5. Next base: position 51,276 of record NZ_JAUBRK010000034.1, read on the forward strand.
AACCGCTGCTGGTTTTGCCCAACCAATTAGATACCCAAATCAGTTTATCTCCCGACGGGCTGGCATTAATTTTCGACCAATCAGTCACAGCAGCAAAGCCCTCAGCAGCAGATAGTCCCCGCAACGATAGCGGGCAGTCGATCGCCACCAGCCGCCTCTGGCTGCTACCCTTAGTAGAAACACCCGCAGACGGTTCTCCCGCAAAACTACAGCCAGAAGAACTGCCCTTTGCCGGCTATCACCCCCGCTGGCTCCCCTAAATCGATTTGAGATTTGAGATTTTAGATTGACCGATATTGGTAAATATCAAGAGGGTAAGGCGATCCGTGCGCACCGGGCGTTGAAATGTGCGCCGAGGCGCACTCTACTTTTACTAAATTGATTTGAGATTTGAGATTTGAGATTTGAAATTGAGTTGATACTAGGCGATACTGGTAAATATTACAAACTTTGAAACCAACTCACCAGCCTGCAATTTCACATCTAAAACCTCAAACCAAAAATCTCAAATTCGCATGACTCCCGAAGAAATTAGCAATACCCTTAAAGACTTATTTGGTGACAGTGTTGAGACGCCTGCTGCTACTTCTTGGCAAGTAGAAACTCCCAAATTTCGCCTGTTAGTCCTCCTTTCAGAAGAGGAGAGTTGGCTGCGGATTTTGCTGCCGATCGCCGACGCCCAGGAAGCTCAACCATTTTTTGATAAACTGCTAGAAGCTAACTTTGACACCACCCTCGAAACTCGCTACGCCATACATCAAAACGTTGTGTGGGGAGTATTTCAGCACAGTTGTGCCACACTCGCCGCCGCAGATTTCTCGGCCGCCGTCGCCAGACTGCTGGCTTTGCAAGAGCGAGGTTTGTCCGACTTTTTCGGCGGTTTGATAGAAAGCCGCATCCGTCAAATCATCAAAGCTGCGAAGATGCAGGGACAGTCTGTCGAAACTACCCTTCAGACTTTAGACCGTTTCTACGCAGAGGGATTGATGGGTGAAATGGAACTAGGACGAGAGTCTCGCGAAAATACTCTCGCGGCTTGGCGGTATCAGCTAGAACGCCTTTGGCCGGATGTGGAACCCTAAGACGATTTGAGATTTGAGATTGCAGATTCCAGATTGCAGATTCCAGATTGCAGGTTGCAAAAAACTGACTGCCATCGAGGTTGGAAGTTGCCTAAAGTTGCATTTCTTTTGAGTGGTATAGCAACCGCCAAGATGGTTAGAACGTCCTCAATTGCACAAACCCTTGCCGAAGATTGCTTCTTCCTTCTCTGCTAGATAACTAAAGCCTTCCATCCGTTACATCCGAAGAAAGCGAATCCGTTGCCGAACTTCCTTCTGCTGTACAATATGCGGATTTTGGCCTGGGCCCCAGTCTTGACCGTTGGGGCCTCAAGTCACTTCCACGATTGCCAATCCGGGCCATCGAACCCTCGAAGCAGGCCCGTATATTCACTGATAACCCGCAAGCTGTTCTCCAATTCCCTACTAGCACCGAAAAAATGGTATAGTAGGTAACAAAAATCCCTGATAAACATTAAAAATTTTCTGAAAACAGGCGATCGCAGGTATATGATGGTAAAAAGTTTACAGCAGAACTCCGTAAGTTCCACAAAAGCTTCGATCGTTTAACATTGATTTAGAAACAAAATCTTTAGCACACAATGCTAGTGCGATCGGGTTTTCCCATCGGATGCTGTTCTAATTTAACAAATTAGCAACTACCCCCTCCCAATTACCCGTTACCAATTAATAGCAACTTAAGTTATCCATCAATACAACATTTAACAGGGGTTTCATCTATGTTTGCTGTGCGTGAGACTAGCTCGGAGTTATCAGTGTTGCATATACCTGAAATTTGTACTTGGAACATATCCTCAGAATCAACTCTCCTAGACCTGCCACTCTACAACTGCCAAATTGAATTAACTCAACAGGCAAAAGAAGTAGCCCAGGCTTTTGAAAAAAATTCCATGCTTCCCGGCGTCATTTTGACAGAGGGGGGTAATTTTGTAGGCATAATATCCAGGCGTCTATTTTATGAAAAAATTAACCGCCGCTACGGATTAGAAATGTTTTTTAAGCGACCGATAGAAGTATTATACAAGTTTTCTAAGCCAGATCCGCTGGTACTTCCAGGCAGTAAATTAATAGTAGAAGCCGCCCAGGAATCGCTTTACCGATCGGGAGAATTAATTTACGAACCTGTAGTAGTGGAAATAGCACCTCAGATCTACAAACTGTTAGACGTACACCAATTAATAATCGCTCAATCAAGAATTCACGAATTAACAAATAAGTTGCTCCACAAACAAACCCAAGCCAAACTAATCCAAACAGAAAAAATGGCGAGTTTGGGGAGAATTGTAGCAGAAGTAGCTCACGAAATCAGAAATCCGCTAAACTGTATTTGGGGAAATTTGACTTTTCTGCTGTCCTATTTTGAACACTTGCTTCAGCTCATTTCGGTTTATGAAGAAGAATATTCTGAACCGTGTCCCCGAATTGATGCCCTCAAAGAAGAAATTGAATTTGATTTTTTAAAAGAAGATTTGCCAGTCACCTTAGAAGGTATGGAACTGGGAGCCTCGCAATTGCTAAAAATAGTTAACGGGCTGCACCACTTCTCTCACATGGACGAGACAAAGCCAGTGGAGACAGACATTCACGAATGCGTGGACATGACGCTGTTAATTCTGAAAAACCGCTTTAAAAACAGCATAGAAGTTGTAAAAAATTACGGTGAAGTGCCGCTAGTTACTGGCTACTCCGGTCAGTTGAGTCAGGTGTTTTTGAATTTGTTAGTTAATGCTCTAGACGCCCTGACAGAGTACGCAGCCGATCGAGAAATACAGACCGAGTGCCTGGACAACTGGCAGCCCCAAATCGAAATTACCACTAAAGTCATAGAAACCGAACACGGCAAGCGGGTCGCAATTTGCATTGCCGATAACGGCCCCGGCATTCCCCCAGAAAATCACCAGCAGATATTTGAGACCTTTTTTACCACTAAACCTGCAGGCAAAGGCACCGGTATGGGGCTGGCTATCTCCCATCAAATCGTTACAGAAAAGCATGGGGGCCAACTGAAAATGCGATCGCAGCCGGGCCAGAACACCGAATTTGAAATTCTCCTGCCCATAATTGGCAAAATATGATTAACTCAGGAACAGTCTCCAGGGTCGCTCCTGCGGTGAAATTATAGGCTAGCTTAGTAGTAGGTTCTAATTTCACTTTCTCAGCGTGTTTCGGCAACTAAAAGTTCCAGTGGCAAATAAATTCAGTTCCAAACTCCTTAGCCCTTCCCTCTCCGAAGGCAGCCATCAAGACCTTTCCCTAGAGTCTACCCTCTGGGATTTGCCCCTGTATGATTTTCAGGTTAAATCGAGCTGCTTGGCGATCGCAGTTGCCGAAATTTTTGAACAGCATCCCCTAGTGCCGGGTGTCGTATTAGTAGAAGCAGGAGAGTTTGCTGGCATGATATCCCGCAGACAACTGCTGGAATATTTACTCAAACCCCAAGGCCCCGAGCTATTTTTGCACCTGCCGCTGAAAGTTCTCTACAGTTACGCTCGCCTCGAAATATTATTGCTTGCAGAGAGTACAACCATTTTGGCAGCAGCCCCACAAGCTCTGCGCCGATCGCCCGAATTGCAGTCAGAACCAATCGTCGTCCAAATAGACTCCCAATCTTATCGCCTCTTAGACCCTCACGCGCTAAACATCGCCTACTGGCAAATTCGCGGCATAGAAACTCAAGTCCGCTACGAAAGAGCCCAAACTCAAATGATTCAAAGCGAAAAAATGGCGAGTTTAGGGCGTTTAGTCAACGGAGTAGCCCACGAAATTTTAGATCCGGTAGGCTTTATTTGGGGCAATTTAACCTACGTCAGCGACTACAGCAAAAACTTGATGGAGTTGCTCTCAGTTTACGATGCGCACTGTACCGAACCCTCCCCGGAAATAGCACGGCTCAAGGAAGAGATAGACTATGACTTTTTGCAAAACGATTTCCTCCGAACTGTTGCCAGCATCAAATCTGGAGCGGAACGTTTGAGCAAGCTGGCAAGCAGTTTGCAAAACTTCTGCCACATAGATGATGTTTATCCCAAACCGACCGACTTGCACGCCAACATAGACAGCATTCTTTTGCTGCTCAAAAGTCGTTTGACCAGGGAAATCAAAGTAGTAAAAAACTACGGCTACCTGCCGCCAGTGCCGTGCTATGCAGGTCAGCTAAACCAAGTATTTATGAATATCTTGACCAATGCTATTAATACATTAATTAACGAAGCAGTCGGTCAAGAATTGGCGAAAGAGTTTAAAGGTGGAGGACTCAGAGACTTCGATCGCCAGCCTCAAATTGAAATCACAACTCAAGTCTGCTGTCCCGAACCTGCGCCCGATTTAGACAAACTTCATGTTCGCTGGGTTTCGATTTGCATTGCAGATAACGGGCAAGGAATGTCACCTAGCAAGTATAAAAAAATCATAGAATCATTCTCTACCGAAAAACGCGCCCTCAAAGAAACCAGTTTAGCAATTAGCTATCAAATCGTGACGGGCAAACACGGCGGTGCCTTCAGAATGCGATCGGAATTAGGCAGCGGCACCCAATTTGAAATTTTGTTACCCTTAGCTTAAAGAAGGAAGAGGGAAGAAGGAAGAGGGAAGAAGGAAGAAGGAAGAGGGAAGAAGTTACAGCGTATTCCAGATTTATGAACTACAAGACACGGCAATGCGGTGTCCCTACCGGTTATCTGTACTGCACTCAACTGAAAACTGCTGTAACAGTCAACAGTCAACAGTCAGCAGTCAACCATTATCCAATTGAGTGCCACACATTTTACAATATTTGGCATTAGCATCGTGTACAGACCAACCGCAACCTTTACAAACAGCTTCTACTTGATTAGCACTTTTAACTAATTGTTTAATCAAATCTCCCAATTGCCAAGGAATCAGAGCAATTCCGGTCAAAATCATCAAAATAGTCAGAAAACGACCGGATTCCGAAATCGGAGTAACATCGCCAAATCCCACCGTCGTCATGGTGACAACGGAGAAATAAACAGCATCCAAAAAAGTCCTAAAAACTTTGGGATTGGTCGGATGTTCGACTTGATAAATCAAACCCGAATAAACAAAAATTATTGCCAGCAAAGTAAACAAAATCCGAGCAAAAATCACTCCATCTTCGCTACTGATGCGGAAAATAGAAATTTTTAATTCCAGAAAGCGGATGAGTCGGAGAATTCTAAACCAGCGAAAAATTCGGATAAAACTAACGTTGACAAATCCCAGCAAAAATGGTAATATTGCCAGCAAATCAATAATTGAAAAAAAACTAAAAATAAATTTAACTCGATTTTCGGCACACCACAGCCGCAATAAATACTCAACTGCAAAAACGATTAAAAGAACAGTATCGAGAGTTTGGAAATTAATTCTAACAGATTCCGAAATCGGGTAAGTTTCGGCGATGAAGCTGGCGGAAGATAAAAGAATGAGTCCGGTAAGAGTTAAATTGACGGTTCTGCCAATTGGGGTTTCGATGTCTTCGAGATAAAATCCAATTTGCGATCGGGTTAACATAGATGAGATAACTAATACCATTTATGAGGTAAGGGAATTATCGCATATGAGTATCGAATTAACTAAGGGTGAAAGGTTCAATCTTTCTAAAGAAACTCCTAATTTCAGTAAAATTGCGATCGCCCTGGGTTGGCAAGTCAGCCAGACAGCACAAAACTGCGACATTGACGCATCTGTTTTTATGTTAGCGGCGGACGGTCGGATTCCCGATGAAAAGTATTTTGTATTTTACAACAATCTGACATCGCCGGACGGTTCGGTGCGGCATTCGGGAGACAGCAGGAATGGACAAATTGAGGGAGATGATGAGACGGTTTATCTGGATTTGAGTAAAATCAATTCGGCGATTCAGGAAATTGTGTTTGTGGTGACTATTCACGAGGGACAGCAAAAGAATCAAAGTTTTAGTCAAGTTACAAATGCTTTTATCCGGCTTTACAATTCAGAGAATCTTAGCGAATTGGTTCGGTACAATTTAAATCAGATATTTTCTCAAGAAACGGCTTTAGAATTTGGACGGTTGTATAAGAAGAATGGCGAATGGAGGTTTCAGCCGGTAGGACAGGGATATAATGCTGCGTTGCAAAGTTTTGTAGACAAGTATTATGTTGAGAATGCGGTTGAGAAAAGCTCGAATGCTGGTGATCGGGTTGATGATGCTGAGGTTGTGAGGCGATTTAGCGATCGGGTGGACAAGCTATTGCGCGAAGAGGCGATCGATCAGACAGCGCTTCCAGTATCTAGCGAAGCGGTAGAACAGCCGGCTGCTACTCCTCTAAATGCGGATACGGTGGAATCTGAGGAGGATCTTGATGATACTGTTTCAGAGTTCCAGGAACCAGCTATCAGTGCGGAGGAATTTTTGGAACGGTATCAGAAAGAACGAAATTTTACGGGAGTTAATTTAGCGGGAGTCAATCTGAGCAAAAAAGTTTTAGGTAAGGTCAACCTGAGTAGCGCTAATCTAAGCGGTGCAGAACTCTCTCACACAAACTTATCTAGTGCTAATCTGAGTGAAGCAAATTTATGTGATACCAACCTTTACAAAGCAAATCTAAGCTCAGCAAACTTAGGGAAAACAAAATTCGTTAATGCCAATTTAAGTGCAGCAAATCTATTGGAGGCGAATCTAATTGAAGCTAATCTGAGTGGGGTAAATCTCACCATGGTTCATTTGTCTTTTGCAGTAAATTTCAGCAGAGCTAACCTCAGTAAAGCAAACTTAACTGGGTTGAATTTGAAGCAATCGCGATTGATCAATGCTGATTTGAGTAATGCCAACCTAAGTAAGACAAACCTATTCGATGCAAACCTTGAAGGGGCAAACCTTGAAGGAGCAAAACTTCAACAAGCGCTTTACAACGCAGAGACGATCTTTCCCACAGGTTTTGACCCTGTTAAAGCAGGTGCTTACTTAATTGCTCCTAATGCTTCATTGCAAACAGCAAACCTAGCTGGTTTTAATTTGAGTTATGTGAACCTGAGTGAAGCTAACTTGAGCGGTGCCAACTTAAAGGGAGCTAATTTGCAGGCCGCAAAACTGCTTCAAGCAAATCTGAGAAAAGCAAATTTGAGTCAAACAAATCTCAATCAAGCTGACCTAACTATGGCAAGCCTAATTGAAGCTAACTTGAGCAAAGCAAACCTTCGAGGTGCGAAACTAGCTGTGGCAAACTTAAGTGGAGCCAACCTGAAGCAGGCAGATTTAGAATCGGCTAACTTAGTTGTGGCAGACTTGAGCAAAACGGATTTGAAAGATACAAAATTAGTCAGTGCAAACTTCAGCGGCGCTAACCTGACTGGTGTAAATCTGGTGGGAGTACAACTTTACTCAGTCAACTTGAGTGGGGCCAACTTGACAGAGGCTAATCTCTGTGGCTCAAGTTTAGTGCAGGTAGATTTGAGTGGGGCCACACTTAGCTCAGCCGATTTGCGCGGTGCTGATTTGAATTGTACAAACCTAGAAAAAGCCAACCTAAAGGGAGCGAACCTAAGTGGGGTGATAAATCTGGAAACGGCAAAACTCGCAGGTGCAATTATGCCAGATGGCACAACTCACGAATGAATTCTATCGCCAATATTAAAGAGCAAGGTGAGCAATGTATTGGTGCCAATTGTCCAGGCTCTTCCCCGAAGTCCGGCAGGGAATTAATTCCCTGCCGGCCTTTCGGTTTAAGTTGACAACCAATGGCTGGCATGGCCCACCAAAAAAATAGAGTATGATTAATGTGAAAGATCAAATATATAGATTTTCGATGAATGAATATGACACGGAAATTATAGAATCTACCCTCAGATGGATGACGGAGTTTGTCGAATTGCCGCATCCTGTTTTCAGCGATTTACCGATTTGTCCCTTCAGTAAAAAGGCACGCTTGGCTAATCAAATTTTATTCAAAATCGAGCGTTTTTCAGCGCTGACTGAGTTCGATCGCGATTCTGCAATAATGAAATCAATTTATGAATTTTACAATTAGGAATTTGAAATCATGCTAGTAATTAATCCCGAAAAAACTGCAATTAGTGCGCCCGAAACTAAAGAATTGATAGACAAATTGAATAATCGGATTTCAGAGTTGGGCTTGCTGGCTTTTCACACTCATCCCGAAGAAGATTTTAATATTGACGGGCTTCATACTAGGAGGATGCCGTATCCGGGCTTCACCGTTCAAGTAAATTCTAAGCTGAAGCCAGCTTCCGATTCTTTAGAGAAAACTGAATATTACAAAAATTGGACGGCCGAACAACTAAAATATTTCGGGATTCCGAGAAATTGACGATCGCCCGCCCTCCCCGCGCATCTCCCAGCCATTACAATTAATTCAGCAAAAAATCTTTACACATAAGAACTCATGCAGCTCAAGTCAACAACCCGCCATATTCGCATATACACCGCTATCCTCGAAGATAACGAACTCGTACCCAGCAACGACCTTTTGACCCTCGACATTGACCCAGATAACGAACTTAACTGGAATGACGAGTCAATCAAACAGGTAAATGCCAAATTCGACCAACTCGTAGACGCTTACGAGGGCGAAGACTTGACCGAGTACAACCTCCGCCGCATCGGTTCGGAGTTGGAGCACTTGGTACGATCGCTCCTCCAAAAAGGCCAAATCAGCTACAACCTCAACGGCCGCGCTGTTAACTACAGCATGGGATTGCCTCAAGTTGATTCCAAAGTTCACCTGTAAGGGCGATCGGGCGATCGGCATTTGTGTCAACTTAAGATAGAAAGCCATCATAAATGTCGCTTGTAGCTGAGTTTCCATCCCCTCTACTGCCCTTAATCAGGGGCAGTAGGGGGGGACAAGACGGTTCTGTTTCGTGTCCCGCCTTAAGGAGGATTGAGGCGGATCTAGACTTCGATACAAAGGAAAGGCTCAGATGGGGATAATTGGGAAAATCTGCTTTTATTCTTCTTCCTGCTTCTTTCTGACTCCTGACTCCTGACTCCTGGCTTCTTCCTTCTTCTTACCCTCAGCGGAGTCAAAGGGCCTTTTTCCTTCTTTCTTCTCCCCCGCATCCCCAGCATCAACCGCAAAATTAGTAGGATGGCGATCGCGCTCCAAAAACTGTTTAACTGCAACTTGGCGGTTGGTCATAAAATGACCCCAAGCGCCGGGAAACAGCCCATCCAAGGTTTCCACCAGCGCCCAAACCTCAAGATTCATCACTTTGTAATAAAAACTGTGAGAATGTTGAATGCTAGTCAGTATTTCGTCTATTTCAACTGCAGGCAGCAGCTTCGGATCGGACAAATTTTTGCGAAAGGCACTGGACTCATGTAGGGGCATGGTTAAATACTCAACAGCTTGCAGAGGCCGGTCAGTCGATTTTAGATTTTAGATTTTAGATTTTAGATTGACTCCACAGATGAATCTGCGGGCTTGAACTAATATCTAATTTTTTTTGCTCTCCACGACTCCTGTCGGGGGCTTGCATCCGTCAGTAGATGTGAGATGTTAGATTTTAGACTTTAGATGGACTCCACAGATTTATCTGTGGGCTTGTATCCTTACTTTGGGTAAGGTTGAATTTAACTTTACTTGCTAAACTCTGGTACGAGGCACGGAACACCCTGGGCGAGAAAACCGAGAATTGATATTTATTTATACCTGTTGGCTCAGGTGATTTTCACCTAGCTGCATCATACCATTATAGTTAGTCTAAAATTTCAATTCGTTTGAGAACCGCGATTTCTTCGGAAATGGCTACTATCAGGAATATGCTGAACACAGCCTGCTTTCAAGCCGAGGACTTCGGCGTCGCGCCAGCGTCTAACCCTGAAAGCTCATAGCAAGATTCATCGGGGGGTCAACAAAATGGTAGACTATTCGTGTCAGTACAAGACATTAAAACCTACCCCTGGACTGGGGGAAAGTCACGCCTAAAACATTCTCAGGAGATATAACTACGCGCACAAGAGTGCAAACGTGGTCAGCCTAGGAACCTGAAAAATCAGGATATTAGGACTGCGAAGTCTTAAGAATCCCCGTCTTTTGAGAAAGCGGGGGTGTCGAATAATCGCCACGTATCAACCGTCGAGGTTCAATCGCTAAAATAGTTCAGATCAGCACGCTTGCCCAAAGGCGTCAGGAACCCTTATGCAAAACTCTGTGGCAAAACACTACTTATGGGCTTTAGGTGAAGGGATCAAAGGGTGTAAGCCAGGCGATCTGATCGCTGGTCGCTACTTGGTCAAGCGCGATCGACTTCTTGTCGATACTCAACCCGAACAGTTGCCGGAACAGCCCGAAGAGATTCCGAGTGTTGTCACTCCTTATCTGAGACTATTTACCTATCAGTTGCACGTACCTCAAGTATACGGGCTGGTATCGTCCCAGAGGAGCAAGCTCTCGGGAGATATCTGGCTATTGGAAAACGCGCCTATTTTGAAGGTGACGGAATCTTTAATGCCGGAATTGGCGGACTCCTGGAAAGGAGCAGCAGCGATGCGCCAGCTTAATTGGCTGTGGCAAATTGCCCAGTTGTGGCAGCCGTGTATCGCTCAGGGCGTGGCTTCGACGCTGCTGACTCCGGAACTGCTGCGGGTGGAAGGACAATTGGTGCGGTTTCTGGAATTGCAGCCCGATCGCAAACCGCCTAATTTGTCGCAGTTGGGCAAATTGTGGCAGCAGTGGCTCGAAGATGCTCACCCGGCGATCGCCAATTTTTTGAGGCAACTTTGCCAGCAAATGGTTGCCGGTCAAGTGCGCAACGGCGAACAACTGATGGGCCAGTTGGATAAAGCTCTGGCAAAGTGCGGGCGATTTTACGATCGTCACGTTGAGATTGCCACCGGCACCGATGTCGGCAGAGCACGGGCTCACAACGAAGATGCTTGCTATCCGCCCAGCGGTACGGTGTTCTCCGGAAAACCGGGATCGTCCGCTTGCGCGATCGTCTGCGACGGTATCGGCGGACAAGACGGCGGCGAAATCGCTTCGGAAGAAGCCATTGCTGTGCTGCGGGAAAAGTTGGAGCAAATGCCCCTGCATCAGGCTAATTGGGACCCGCTGAGCCTGACTTCCAAGCTGCAACGGGCCGCTTGTGCTGCTAACGACAAGATAGCCGGTCGCAACGACAGCGAACACCGCCAAGGCCGCCAGCGGATGGGAACTACGCTAGTTATGGCTTTAGCCCACATTCACGAACTCTACGTCGCCCACGTCGGAGACAGTCGGGCTTACTGGATTACCCGCACTGGCTGCTATCAAGTTACTCTCGACGACGATGTAGCTTGCCGCGAGGTGCGTTTGGGCTACTCCCTCTACCGGGATGCTTTGGAACAAGTGGCCGCAGGCGCTCTGATTCAAGCTTTGGGCATTAGTTCGTCCAACACTCTGCACCCAACTGTGCAGCGTTTTCCGGTGGATGAGGACTGCGTTTTGCTGCTGTGTTCCGACGGTTTGAGCGATAAAGACCGGGTTGAGGAATGTTGGGAAACGGAGATTTTGCCAATTCTCGACGGTAGCATTAATGTGGCCAAGGCGCGCGATCGACTGATTGAGATTGCTAATACTAGAAACGGTCACGATAACGTCACTGTAGCTTTAATTCACTGTCAGGCACATTTGAGGGACGAAGGCAATACTTTGACAGAATTGTCGGTCGCACCTTTAGATACGCCTGCGGAACCAATTATCGACACCGACGAGTTGCCAACGGATTTGAATGATTCCACAACCCTTGGCGATGGTAATTCTCAAGCGAAAACGCAGTTGTTACAGCAGGAAAAAAGCAAAAGTTCATTTTCTCTGCTCCTGAAAATTGTATTTTTATTAGGGTTGGGGGGTGTATTTGCTTATTTTTTCATTCCTCCGGTGGGTCGGGCGATCGATACTGCCGGGGAGTCGATTTTCGGGAAAGGCGGTTTAATTAATCGTGGAAGCACGCCGCAGAAAATAGTTGAATCTGTACCTCCTCCGGTGAAATCTTTAGAAAAAGACTCGTTTATAGAGATTAAAAGTTCTGCAGGTGGGGAATTGGGAAAAGAGGGCGATCGCTTGGATTTGCGCGTCGCAATTGGTGAGTTGACTGTCAAGGGAACAGTCCCTGCCGGCAGCGTTTTGCAGGTGACAAACAAACAACTTACGCCTCAAGGCAATTGGTTGGAATTGAAAGTTTGTTCGATTCCTGAAATTGTGCGATCGAACTCTCCCAAACCCAACTCTAATAAAGATTTTTCTACTGTTTCAAAACCCGCAGTGAATCGATCTCCCGCTGTGGCAACTTCCTCGCCTTCCCCGACCGTTAAGCCAACAGTTGAAGTAGGAATCGCCAAGCTGCCAGCGGGAGAAATCGGATGGATTCAAGAACAAGCTGCCCTTTCTAAAGTAGTCTCTAACCCGACTCCAAACCCGAATCAACAGGGGAAATGCGTTGTTAATTCTGACTCAAATCCCAATGCTAATTAAACTGTTAATGCTTGAGTATGTTGAGCTAATTTGCTCTAATTTAGTAGAAAGAAAAATGCAGATTTCTAAACAAAACTAAGATTAACTGGTACCATCGCTGGTCAAGTAGCTGACATAATCAGTCCTAGACGCAAAAACCCGGTTGATTCACAAAATTTGGTCATATACGCTCGATCGCGACAACGCTCAACCGGGTTTCTTTGGGTAGCGTGCGATGGCGAACTGATAATTTTAGATTTGAGATTGGGAATTTAATAATTCCCAATCTCAAATCTAAAAAGGTTTCAAAATTTCTAACCTAATTTCTTAGATACTTCTGCAAGTTTAGTCACCATCTGAGATACAGCTTTGTCAACGGCCGCGCTCAAAAGTGAGTCTTCATTGCTGCTGCCAGAATTGCTGCTGATACCTCGGACAGAAATACTAGAATCGCTTTGATCGGATTCTCCTACTGCTTTGGCGGTAGCAAGAATATCTCCTGAAGCTGTACCAATTAACCGCACGTCTATTTGAACGGTAGCTTTGGTTTTTTGCGACCCGCCGCCGATTCCCATGAAACTGCCGCCGCCTGATTGTTTGTCAATATTAAACTTGGTAATGGTGCCGATGAGTACGGCGTCAACTCCTAACTCCTTGCCAATTTCTGCTGCTGTACCGGCATCCATCGCACCGCTGCGATTTTGCTGTTTGAGCACTTGTTCGAGTTTGCTACGATCGACTACTGTATAAGTGCCATTGTTGACAAGTTCGTTGATTAGCAGTTCGCTGATGCCTTTAGCGGCCCCGACTCCCCTGTAGGAAGTGTAATAGCTGTTGGTGGTACCGTAGTCGAAGTCCATGACGACGAGGCGTTTTTTGGCAGTAGCTTGGGCGATTTGGGTTGCGGGTTGGGTGGTGGCTGGCGTGGCGGTCGCGTTGACTGAAACGCCCGCTAGCATTAGGGTAGCGAGGGAAATGCTGGTTAAGCGAGATATGGTGGTTGTTTTCATAAAGGTTTCCTCACAGTGGTTTTGTGCCGACTCTAGGATACTTTACGGAACAGCCCGATGTCAGGGTTAGCGGTGAGGATGTTGGAATTGGCGATCGAATTTTAGTGTTTTTTGACTTTCAAAAGGCTTAATTTTTGTTAATTAAACGCAGAGGACGCAAAGGACACAGAGAAAGAAAGGAACAGTTGAATAAGGTTTCAATCCTTAATAGGGATTTAGGGGTTTTCCTGCCAAAAAATCTAATATCTTTGTACTGTAACGCGGGCAACAACCGCACAGCAATCCCAAATACCTCCTAAGCCCCAGCTTCCATAAAACCCATCAACCAATTAGCCATTGTCGCCCTGCGAGTTTGTCTCGGCCCGAATTCCCCAATTTTATAGCCTTTAAAGCCCAATTTTTCCTTCAGCAACTGCTTGTTTTCTGGAGGAGTCGATCGAGTCAATTTCACCGTCGCCGGCCTAGAATCGATAAAATCCGGCGGTTCCGGGTATTCTTGGCGCCACTCGGTAGCAACATCAGCACTGTTCCACTTACCAGTCTCCGCATCGCAGCGGTAGCCCAGATACTGCCAAACTAGCTGATTGACGGCAGCATCGTCGATTTCTTCGTTGAGGATAGCCCAAATAGTTTCGTTATTCAGCGGTGGTAATTCAGACATGAGCGCGAGCGAATCGGAAACACAAAAAGTTTAACTCACATTAGGTAATATTCTCAGGAACAGGCTTTCGGGCCCGTTCCACAAAAATTCATAGGAATTTGTTTGTGGGGAGGGCACGTGAGCCCGCCCAAAATGCCACCCCACAAAAAATCAATTATTCAAAATTCCGTCTTTCTCCGCCATCGACAGCATCAAGTCAATCACGCGGCAAGAATAACCCCACTCGTTGTCGTACCAGGAAACAACTTTGAAAAACTTAGAATTAAGTTCAATTCCCGCACCTGCATCGAAAATGCTCGATCGCTCGTCGCCCTTAAAATCTGTAGAAACCACCGCATCTTCAGTATATCCGAGAATGCCTTTGAGTTCGCCCTCCGAGGCTTTTTTCATGGCTTCACAAATTTCTTTGTAGCTAGTTTCCTTCCCCGTTTTAAAAGTAAGGTCAACTACAGACACGTCGGGAGTTGGCACGCGCAAAGCCATTCCCGTCAATTTTCCTTTCAATTTCGGCAACACCAAAGTAACAGCTTTTGCTGCACCAGTGGAAGATGGAATAATATTTTGAGCCGCACCGCGTCCTCCCCGCCAATCTTTTTGGCTGGGGCCGTCTACAGTTGGTTGAGTAGATGTCATGGCGTGAACTGTAGTCATTAAACCTTCTTCCAAGCCGAAGTTATCGTCGATCACTTTGGCAATTGGTGCTAAACAATTCGTTGTACAGCTAGCATTGGAAACAACAGTATCTTTTGCCTGGTCAAATTTGTGGTGGTTGACGCCTACTAGATATGTTGGTACTTTTTCTGGATCTTTTGTCGGTGCTGAAAGTATTACTCGTTTTGCTCCCGCAGTCAAGTGTTTTGATGCGCCTTCAAAATCTGTAAACAATCCGGTAGATTCTACAACATAATCTGCGCCGGATTTACCCCAAGGCAATTCGGCAGGATTTCTAATCGCTGTGCAGGGGATAAATAGTCCGTCAACGACAATCCCGTCGGGTTTGCTTTCAACTTCGCCGTCGTAAATGCCGTGGGTGGAGTCGTATTTGAAAAGATAAGCCAGGTTTTCTGGCGAAACTAAGTCGTTAATGCCGACAAATTCGATGTTGGGGTTTTTGATGCCGGCACGCATGACTAGCCGTCCTATGCGACCAAATCCGTTGATGCCAACTTTTAATGCAGCCATGTTTAAACTCCTCTTGAAAATCTCGCTAGTCGATCGGGCGATCGCCTGTTGTGGCTTAGAATTTACCACGCTAACGGATTTTTTTAACTGATTCTTTTCTATCTCTTAAGAATTCTGAATTCGGGGGCGGCGAAGGGTAATTAACCCTGAAATTACCGCTGGCTAATGGTTAATGGCTGATGATTGTAAACTTGTAAAAGTGCTACAATAGACAGAAATTATTTTCAAAATAGCCTTTTTTAAATCATGCTAAAGTAATAACAAAAAACTTATAAAAAAACCCAAATGGATTGGTATTCTCATCAGTGGCGGCTTTCGGGGTCCGAAGCCTAGCATTAAAGTCACAGATACGCACAAGGACACAGCAATGCCGTGTCCCTACACCTATGGCGTACAATCTATATGTCGCTCTAGTTTTCCGAATTGGTATAATCACCAATCACTAATGACTACCCGACGCACCTAGTAATTAGCAATTCCACCGCATCTGAAATAAAACACGACCCACCAAATTTATTGAGCACAGGTCTAATGTTTTCTGCAACTGCTGATATTTGAGCGGGAGAACAAAAAGCAACCACATAAACGTTATCCAGCGCCGTCATTGATGAATTGCGGGAAACGTGATCCCTGGTGCTTTTTCCCGCCACATCACGAATCACCGAATAACCGGGTACGCCAGCTTTGTCTAAACCGTCTAAAATCTTGCCGAGTTCCACCGAGTGGGCTATGATTTCTATCCTTTTGACTGGCTCCATTATCTCACCTCCAAAACATATTGATTCCGTATAGATACAGGGGAATGCCTACAATGATATTAAATGGAAAGGTCACTGCTAAGGCCGTTGAAATGTAAAGACTTGGATTCGCTTCGGGAACTGTTAGGCGCATGGCGGCTGGTACTGCTATATAAGAAGCACTAGCGCACAAGACTGCAAACAGCAAAGTGTCTCCCTGTGGCATTCCGATTAATTTCGCTATTACCAAAGCAATTACGGCGTTAACTATGGGAATTAGGATTGCAAAGCCGATCAGAAAAATTCCTGCTTCTTGCAAATCTTTAATTCTGCTGGCTGCAACCAGCCCCATGTCTAGCAAGAAAAAAGTCAAAACTCCGTAAAATAAGTCTTGAGTAAACGGACTCATAACTTGCCAACCGTGTTCTCCTGTCATTATGCCCATAATTAGGCTGCCAATCAGTAGAAAAACTGAACTGTTTAGGAATGCTTCTTGCAACACTTCTGGCCAAACTATTTCGCGTTTTCCTTCTTCCCCGCCGAATACACTCACGAGGATTAGCCCGACTATAATTGCCGGGGATTCCATTAATGCTAGCGCGGCTACCATGTAACCGTCAAAGTCGATCCCCTGTGCTGTGAGGAAGGAGGTTGCAGTAATAAATGTGACGGCGCTGATGGAACCGTAGGTGGCTGCGATCGCCGCTGCATTGTAGGCGTCGAGTTTTATCCTCAGGATGAAAAAAGTATAAATTGGTACTAGCATTGACATCAGCATCGCTGCAAAAATTGTCAGGGCAACTTGCTGGTCAATTCCGCTTTTGGACAGTTCGACGCCGCCTTTAAATCCGATCGCAAACAGCAGGTACAGCGAAAACAGTTTGGGGATGGGCGCTGGAATTTCTAAATCAGATTTGAGAAAAATTGCCAGCATTCCCATGAAAAAAGCTAATATGGGTGGATTTAAGATATTTGACGCGACTAAACTCAAATCCACGATCGTTCACTCCCATTTTTTGCGTTTTTAATATTACTTCCCCAGTAATTGTGGCACGAGAATGGATCGATAGACCGATCGAACTTTTGAAGCGAAAGCTCGACGGGGCTAAATACCGCCAAATAGGGCAAAGACGCACACTGCACGCCCTACAACCAGTAAGGCGTGCACTTCGCACCCGCAGGTTAAGTATTTGTGTTTAACTAAGCAACAGCCAAATAAGACTCTAGGTCTTCGGAACCACCGATCAACTTGCCGTCGATAAATACTTGCGGCACAGTTGTAGCCCCAGTCATAGCCCGGAGCGATCGGGTTGTGATCTCCCGGCCCAAAACGATTTCTTCATAATCGAAGCCATTTTTACTCAGCAGTGCCTTAGCCTTAGCGCAGAAGGGACAGCCCATTTTTGTAAACAGCGAAACGACCTTCGGCTTGGCTGCTGCGGAGTTGATGTAGTTGAGCATCGTCTCGGCATCGGACACTTTGAAAGGGTCTCCCGGTTCATCAGGCTCAATAAACATTTTTTCAACCAAGCCATCTTTTACCAGCATCGAATAACGCCAAGACCGCTTGCCAAAGCCTAAGTCTGTTTTGTCTACCAGCATTCCCATGCCTTCGGTAAATTCGCCGTTACCGTCGGGAATTAACGTCACATTGTCTGATTCTTGGTCTTTTGCCCATTCGTTCATCACAAAAGCGTCGTTGACGGAAATACAAACGATTTCATCTACACCATTTTCTGTGAAAACTTTGGCACATTCGTTGTAACCGGGGAGGTGCGTTGACGAACAAGTGGGCGTAAAAGCCCCAGGCAGCGAGAAGACGACTACGGTTTTACCTGCAAATATATCATCGGTGGTGACATCGACCCACTCGTTGTCTTTGCGAGTGCGAAAGGTGACTTTGGGTACTCTTTGACCTTCTTGGTTCGTCAGCATGATTTTAAATTCTTAGGTACTTAGGTTCAATTGCTTACTTTAGCGTACTCATAACGAGTACGACTTGTCAAGAGGAGGCGGGTCTTTTCCTCGGACTTGGGCGCGCGCGAGCTCAGTTCATTGTCTTTGCGACAGCTAGCAGATTTAAAACTTGCTGTTTAAGTAGGTCGGCAATTCTGTCTCCATTCCTTGGCTGCTGCTAACGGGTGAGGATTTTTTACACATTCTCTCAACATATCGATATCAATTCCCGGTAGCAATTCGCTTTGTGTGATTAATTCATAACCGCAGTTGGACACGAATTCAACCGGAATTTCTTCTCCCAAATGGTAGATAGAAAATTGGTCATTTCGCCAGAACCAAACCTCTCGCACATTCAACCTTCTATACAGTTCTAGTTTATTGATGCTGCCACTGGTAACAATCACTTCAATTACCAAATCGGGAAATTCTTTATCTGTGCCAATACAGTAAGCTTCATCAGGTTCCGTACCGCCACTTTTTTCCTCTTGTCGCAGGGTTGTAGACCCAAAAGGAAAATATTCGATTTCAGATTCTACAAAGTAAATTTCTAGCAGATTTCCAATGCCAGTTTTGCGACTTTCATGGCGGCGAGAAGGCGACATAATTTCCAAAACTCCATCTAAATAAGTAACTCGATATCCCGCTGTATCTCCAATCCGATTCAGCAGTGTCTCGTATTGTTCCCAGTTGGCGCTATCGGTAATGTAGCGATCTTCAGGATCTTGGCGTTGGAGTGCTTGTTCCTTAAGTAGCGTATCTAGCTCGCTCGTCAGCATCGGTATTACCTCCTTAGAAGTTGTTCTAATCTTAGCTCAACTTTATTCCCAATCAAACTGCCTCCCCAAATATTCCTCTAATTCCTGATTGTAAGGTCGGAAATAATCGCTCAACCTGTCGCGAACCGATTCATTTACCCGCTGGTAAGAACCGGGATTAGCATTTTGGTATTCAGACAATTGATATTCCGGCAAATCTAAGAATTCTAAAACTTGCTTGAGTGTTGTCGCCGCACCTGCATAAAAATCTTCGCTTTTCAAAATTAACAACTGTTCTCGGGGAAAGAAAGCCCGCCATTTTTTGATAAATTCTATGTACCTACCGCGAGCTAAATAATTCCCGGGTTCCTCGCCGATGATGTATTCTGGATTTTGACTCAGCCGTTCAATTTCATCGCTAATTACTCGATCGAGCGATCGCGCTTCCCAATTTAAGCCAGTCAAGCGGTAAAATTGAGAAATCGCCCGATCGACCGGATTTCGCAAAAGTACAATCAGTTTCGCCTGTGGAAACAGGCTGTAGAGACGTTCCGGTGCTTCCCGAGAGTCAAAATAGCTCGGACTTGCTTCACCAGTTACAAATTCCTCTCCCGGAGGCATGGGCGGAAAATGAGCCAAATACCAATCAATGCCTCTGTCAAAGTGCCACGAGAAAAAATCCATCTCCTTTTTAATGGGAGTCAAAATTTGCGGGTGTTGGGCTAAATAAGTATACAGAGAAGTTGTGCCGCACCGCTGAGAACCAATAATTATAAAGTTAGGAACTTTGACTGGTTTTAAGTTCCAATTTTGTGGAACAGGCATCTTGCCTGTCTCTTCTTGTGGAACAGGCATCTTGCCTGTTCTCTTACTGATAAGAGATGCAAAACTTTGTTTGTAACTGACAGTTCGATAAAAATCAATCGCCTCGGCAATTTTACCTTGCCTCGTCAAAGCTTCCCCCAAATTCAGATAAGGCCAAAAAGCCTCCGGTTTAGCTGCAACAACTTCGCGGCACAAGTTCTCAACTTCATCTAGCTTGTTTTGCCTAACAAAAACTTCCCACAAATTGTAATAAAACCACCAAGGAAGATCGGGATTTATTTTTATTGCTTGGCAAAATGCCTCCGCCGCTTCCTCCCAATATTTTTGGTGGCTCAAAACGGCACCTAAATTGTAATAAGACCAGCAATCATCGGGTTTTTGGGCGACAGTTGCGCGAGATGAGGCTAATGCGCGATCCTCTTCGAGGGCTTCGCTAACGCACTTTTCTTGCTGCTGCAACAACTCTTCTAATTCTGCTGACTGTTCTGCACAACTCGGCATAGTTGTCAATAGCAATTTGTAAATAATAATTGCGCTTTTTGGGCGATCGTACTGTGCTAAATTCTTTCCTAACTGCCAATAAAATTCCCGATTTTCCGGTGTAATTTGCAATTTAAATTGTTCTAACACCAACTTCAAATCAGACTCTGTTTGTCCGAGAGCGTATCCCAACTTCTCGTAAATTGCCGGCAAATCTCCGTCAATTTCAACAGCTTTTAAATAGGTGGCGATAGCTTCATCCCACTGTTTTAGTTTAGTTAAAGCGTCGCCTAAATTGCAAAAAGACCAAGCAAAATCCGAGTTGAGTGCAATCTCGCAGCGGTAAGCAGCAGCAGCCTCTTCCCATCGCCGAAGTTTCAGCAAAGCATCGCCCAGATTGTGATAAGACCACGAAAAATCGGGATTTAACTCAACAGCTTTTTTGTAAGCAGCAACAGCTTCCTCCCATTTTTCAAGTTTTAGCAAAACATCGCCCAAACTGTGATAAGACCAAGAAAACTTGGGATTTAATTCAATAGCTTGTTTGTACGCAGCAACAGCCTCATCAAACCGACCGCTTTCTTGCAGAGAATTCCCCAAATTATGGTAGTCATTATCCATGCAAAACTCCTGCAAGACTCATTAATTTTTCCAGCGATTTCAAATCCAACCGCATATCTTTATGTAAGGGTTTTGTCGGAGTTCCATCATCAACCAAATCGCCAATTAAATAGTAATGTTCCAAACCGCACAAATTGCTAATCATCCAATAACAATAGGGAACGTAAAGGGGAGAAAAAATCTCAATTACCTTAGTTTCTGGACTGCAAAAAACTAGATTAGTCAATCCCCCTCCGTGAGGTGCGACAACTACTTTAGCAGCAGCCAAACACGAGGCTTGTTCCGCTATTGACATCGTTTCCAGCTTGACACTGCGGAACCCCAATTTTTCTAAGTATTTAATTACCTCTTCATCGTTGACAATTCGTCGATAGGATGCTTGTTGGCGGCTGATATAAATTCGCTCTGAAGAGTCTGTGTTTAGTGGCTGTTGTTCATTTAAAAATGTCTTTCTGAGATATTCACACTTCCATTTTGAAACAGCTCCCGACCCGTTATAAGATATTGACGGAACTATTAGTTTATCGGCTGTAATGTGTAAACTGCAGCGACTTTCTAAAAGTTTATCTTGAGGAATTCCTAAAGTCTCTAAAGTTTCTGCTTGATAGGAAGAATCCCTGGCATTGACAACAAACTTATCTATAGTTTCTATCAATCCGCTCCGCTGTAAAAGGTCAAATCGCGTAATCACATCAAACATCCAATGAAAATAAGCGGCTCCACCCCAGCGAGCAGATAAAAAAGCCACATTTCCATCGACGTGTTCCGCGGGAGGCAATTTGTCGGAAGTGATTACCAATTCAGCACAACCCATTGAAATATCAGCAACAAGTTTATTTTCTGAAGTAATAACAGCGGTAGTCACAACATCTGCCCAAGCTCGTCCCTTTGGCAATACGGCAACAAAAGCTTTTCTGGAATGACTTTTATCTTCCCAAAATCTGCGGCTGCTGTCGATTGTTTTGGAATCAGATAAATTGATTTGACTCGCAGGATGGATGTCAATGCAGGTGAGGTGCGGATTGGATTCTGCAGGAACGGTCAAATCTTCTGTAAACCCACAGTATTTTTCGAGAATACTTAAGGGTAAATTTTGATTACTGCATTTTGCCCGATCGCTCTCATCGACTTCTCCTTGTTGTTCCAGAGCATAACCTATATTATCGTAAGCTTCAAACAAATCGGGTTGAATTTGCAATGCTTGAACTAAATTAGCGATCGCAGGTTCCCACTGCTGTTTAGCCATTAAACTCAAACCCAATCCTTCGTAACACCAACAGGATTTTGGATCGAGATTTATGCCTTGCTCATAAATTGCGATCGCCCTTTCCAATTCCCCTTGATTCCGCAGTGCATCGCCCAACTTTTTGTACAGCCAACTATGCTCAGGTTCTAGCTCAATAGCACGACCAAAAGCCACTGCTGCTTCGGGCCAATTTTCTTGTGATTCCAGAACTTCTCCCAAACTATTGTATAGCCAACAATCATCGGGATTTAATTCAATAGCTTTGCGGCAAGCCGCCGCCGCGTCCTCCCAATTTTCCAGTGCAACCAAAGCCTTACCTAATCTATCGTAAGACCAACAAAAATCGGGATTTAGTTCAACTAACTTGCGGTAAGCAACAGCAGCTTCCTCCCACTCAGAAAGCTCCATCAGCACATCGCCTAAATTGTTGTAAGTCCAACAAAAATCGGGATTTAACTCAATAGCTTTGCGGTAAGCAGCAGCGGCTTCGCCCTGTTCCTCAATCGCCTGCAAAGTTTCCCCCAAAAAGTAGTAAGACCAACTAAAATTAGGGTTTAGTGCGATCGCCTTTTGGTAAGCGGCCCGAGCTTCCTCAAACATTTCTTTCTCTTGCATAGTTTTACCCAACTTGTGGTGAGTTAAGTAGTTGCCAGACTTAATTTTAATAGCTGTTTGATAGCGGGCGCTCGCCTCATCCAAATAACCCGCATTTGCCGCAATATCCCCCAACTTTTCCCAACCCAGAGACAACAGAGTTTGCTCTTCGCCCAAACTTTGATTGCCGATTTTTTTGACAATCAGTTGATAGCCTTTGTGTACTACTTCTAACTGACTTCCAAACATCTCCCAAAAAACATCTATCCCAATTTTAGTATCTTGCTCCGGGCTGTCGGGAAACGTAAACTCGTAATCATCAAAAATCATCAGCCCCCCAACTTTCACCAACCTCCAAGATAAAATCGCATCTTGCAGAGCACTGGTGGGTTTGTGACAGCCGTCAATATAAGCAATATCGTAATATTCAGAAGCCAGAGTTACTAACAATTCCTGAGAATAACCCTGCAATTCAATTACCTTCTCGGCAACTCCCGTTTTTACAATATTGCCCTTAAAATGTTCTTGAAAATACAAATCAATACAAGTAATCTTTGCCGTCGGATGAGTTAAAATATTATCCAGCAGCCAGCAAGCAGACATTCCCTGAAAACTGCCGATTTCCACAACTTGAAAATCCGCAATTCCGGTAAATTCCTGCAAATGCCGTTTCCAGATAGGAATATTGTGGGTAAACCAATCTTGGGTAAATTGATAATCTTTCGCTGCACACTCATGCCAACCCCTCAATTCGCTCGCTTTTTGGTGGCAAATAATTGCTTCTTCTAATTCCCCTAATTGCGGTAAAATATTTCCTAAATCATTGTAAGGCTGAGAATTGCTCGGCTCGATTTCAATTTGGCGACGGTAAGTGGCAATTTGTGCGTATAACTCCTGTTGTTTCGCCCGAACATCATGCAGTTGGGCGACAACTGCCTCAGCATTGGGTTCAATTTGCAGTGCCATGTTATAAAATACGATCGCACCTTCCAACTGCTTCTGTTTCGCTAAACTATTCCCTAAATTTATATAAAACTCCGCTCCATCTAACTCAATTCCCAGCAAGTTGTGGTAATTTTTCCCGCTTGCAAGTACCTCAATAGCTTGACAGTAAGTTTCGATTGTGCTGTCTAAACCCGATTCGCTTCGCTTCCGCAAAACATATCCCAACCTCTGATTGATTCCCGTCAAATTCGGATCGATCTGAACCGCGTGCAGGTAAGCGCTAACAGCTTCATCCCAGGATTTTTCACAGGTTAAGGCAATTCCCAAATTGCAATAAAACCAAGGAATATTTGAATTTGTTTTAATAGCTTTGCGGTAGCAACTAATAGCTTCCTGCCACAGTTGTTTTTGAGCCAAAGCTTCCCCTAAACAATTGTATGCCCAGTAGGAATTATCATTAATTTCAAGAGTTTGACGGTAACATTTAATTGCTGCATCAAAATCGCGCTTTTGCATCAAAACATTGCCCAAACCAAGGTAAGCACGAGCGTAGTTGGGATTGATTTCGAGGCTTTTGTTGTAACAGGCGATCGCCCGATCTAATTCACCTCGCTCCGCCCAAGTTTTACCCAAACAGTGGTAAGATTCAAAAGAATTTGGATTGATCGCAAGGGCTTGTCGGTAATTGGCAATCGCCTCATCCCACCGTTTCTCCCGGACCAGCATTTCCCCCAAATTGTGATAAGCTGTTGCCAGCTTCGGGTTTAACCCAATTGCCCGCGAATAATATTCAATAGCGCGATCGAACTTTCCCAGTTCAACAAAACTATTTCCCAGAGTGACGTGCTCGTCAGCAGTTGCCCAATTCGGCTCGATATTAAAAGCTTGATACCAACAGTCTGCCGCCTCTTCTCGCTTCTCTAACTGCGTCCAAACTCTCGCCAACTGCCGATAAGCCGCAGCAAAATTTGGCGCTAGCGAAATCGCTTTTTCACAATTTGCGATCGCCTTTTCCCACTGTTTATCCTGAGAATACAAACTGCCGAGATTAGCATAAACTTCCGGCAAATTTGGATTGCGCTCGATCGCCCTTTCATACCACTGCTTAGCTTGCTCGATTTCACCTCGAACCTGCATCACCTTTCCCAGCGTCTGGCAAGCTGTAGACAAATTCGGTTCAATTTTCAACGCTAACTCGCAAGCAGCAACTGCCTCATTTAACCTTCCTTCGGCTAAATAAACTTCTGCTTGCCGACTCAAATCAACCGCTGCTTTTTCCATCTTCTCAATCGAGGGCATAATTAAACTTACTCCAGATGCCAACTAACCCAAACGCACCACTTCAACCATCCTTTTCAGCGAACTCAAGTTCACCAAAATATCCTCAGTCAGCGAATTCTGATACATCAACTGTCTAATAGGATAGCATTCAAAAGCCTCGCCCGCTAAAAAGTAATGTTCCAACTGCAAATATTGACTGCTTCCCCAGTAATAATGGCTGATATAGTGAGGCGACACCAACTCAATTACTTTAGTTCCCTGGCGACAAAAAATCGTATTTGTCAAGCCGCTGCCGTGGGCAGCAACTATCACCTCAGCGTGGTAAAAATGAGCAATTTGCTCTGCCAAAGACATCGACTCCGGCAAAATAGAAACAAAGCCAAATTGCTCCAAAACCTCAACCACATCTTCCTCGTTCAAAACTCGCCGATATCTCGCTTTGCTGCGGCTGATATAAATGCGTTTTGGATAGCTGGAACTAGGTATAATTCCCTTGAGAAACTCGCGCCTCAAAAAATCCATCGCCCACCCTGAAGGCCAGCCCAAATATCCCGCAAAAGACGGCACAATTAACTCTGTTGCTTGAATGTGAGGCAAGCGATCGCCCTCCAAGACTTTCTCTTCAGGAATGCCCAGAATTCTTAGACTTTCCCGCTGAAATTGGTGCTGACAACTATTCACCAAAAACCAATCAATTTCCGCCAAATCCCTACCGCTGAGCCGCAGCAATTCTATCCTCGGCAAAACATCAACCATCCAGTGAAAATAGACATTTCCCGACAAACCAGAAAGCACCGCCACGCTACCGTCAATTTGCTTTAAAGGCGGAAAGGATTCTAACTGAAAAACGCTGTGTTTTCTAACATCATGCTTTTCGCATCCCGGCAAAAACCCCGGATAATCTCTCGACACATCAGCCAATAAATAATTGTCTGGAGTAATTACAGCGATCGCTTTGCAAATCAGCCAATAATTTTCCTGCGGAACAATCCAAACTCGCCCGTTAGGAATCTGTGCCACAAAAGTCTTTGGCGACTCCACAGGTAGCGGTTGCAAGTTGGACAAACGGCAAACCCCCCAACCCAAATGCACCGGATCGAACCACTTAGAAATTCTCTGCAAACACAGCCCGCAAGTTAAACCTGTACAATCGGTATTTCCCAATTGCGAATTTCTTAGCGAAAATTGGGATATTTGAATACTTGCGGCACAGGATTCTGGGGCAGATTTCCAAACTATTTCCACATAATTACCCGCCTCCAACTTAGCATTAACCAGCCAATCCCAACTCGATAAATAAATAGCGTGAGGAGGTTCTAAAGAATTGCTATCGGGCGAGATAAAACTCTTTTTAGTCCACTCTTTTTGCTCCCCATACCCGTGCAATTGCAACTCTAAAACCTTTTGATAATAATCGATCGCCCGTTCCCAGCGCCCCTGTTTTTCCAGCAGTTTTGCCAACTCAAAATAAACCTGCGGTAAAGCAGGTTGAATCGTCAAAGCCATGCGGTAAACTGCAATTGCTGCACTGAACCGCTGTTGCTGGGCTAAGGAATTTCCCACCCGCCAGTAAATCTCTGCATTTTGTGGCTGAATTTGCAAAGCTTTTTGATAATAAGCGGTGGCTGATTCGTGTCCGCCGTACTCTGTTAAAGCATTTCCCAAATGCAAGTAAATTTCGGCTAAATTATCGCAGATTTCAGCAACAGGCAATTCGCGCTCTGCACTTGACAAATATTTAGCCGCACCCTTTTTTTTCTTTACTTTTAAATCCCTTAAATCCGTGACATCCGTGACATCCGTAACATCCGTTATACAATCCGTTGCCGAACTTCCCATCAATGCTGTCAGAAATCGATCGCACGCAGCGATCGCTCTTGACAATTCATCATCTTCTACAGCAGCTATTCTGTGCCTTTTTGCCAAACGGCAGTAAGCCTCAACAAAATTAGGCTTCAGAGCTATCGCCCGCTGAAAATAAGGCATGGCTTCCGGAACTTTACCCAAAACCATCAAAGAAAACCCGGCGTCTGTATAGCCCGAAATATGTTCGGGATTCAGCTCGATCGCGCGATCGAAACAAGCAACCGCCGCCGAATGTTCCCCCTGTATTTGCCAAGCTTTCCCCAGATTGTAGTGAGCCAAAACCATGTCCGGCTCCAACTCAATAGCTGTGAGGTAAGATGCGATCGCCCGATCGGGATTTTTGTCCAGCAACGCTTGACCAAAATTATTGTGCAGTGTCGCCCAATCTGGCTTAATCTCGATCGCCCGTTGGAAAACCTCGATCGCCTCAGCAGCGCGATCGTCCTTCAGCAGAATCGCACCCAAATTGCTGTAAGCTTCCACGTAATCCGGCTTCAGAGCAATCACCTGTCGGTAGGTATCAATTGCCACTTCGAGCTGATTATTTTCATCTAAAACTACAGCCAGATTGTAGAAAGCAAGTAGATAATTGGGGTTAAGAGCGATCGCCTTTCGGTAACAGTCGATCGCCCCCAACAAATTACCCTGATTGTGAAAAACATTTCCCAAGTTATAATGAACTTCCGGCCAGTCTGGTTTCAAATCCAGAGATTGCCGGTAGTGAAAAACCGCCTCATCCAGCCACCAATACTCGCTGTAAAGTTGACCCAAATAAGCATGAGCCAGAAAAAACTGCGGCGAAATCTCCAAAGCTTGCACAAAAGCGTCTCTTGCCGCCGTCGGATCGCCTTGAGCTTCCAGAATTTCGCCTAAAGTGGTGTAAGCCGAGGGCGAAAACGGTTGAAGTTCGATCGCCCTTTTGCAAAACTCGATCGCCTCAGTTAACTTCCCCCTGTTCAAATAAACTTGGGCTTGCCGGATATATTCTTGAGTGTTCATTGATCGCCAGCAGTTGCGGTTACTTTACCGCTTCAGTAAAACTTAGAAATTCTGATTTAAAAACTTTGTATTTATATTTTGCCCGATCGGGCGATCGATTAATTTCACTAATTAATTGTTAAAATTTTTACGTTTGACGTTAAAGTTGACACCAATCCCCGAGTTTTACTTCCTACTTTCTTTTGCTTCTGAGACTCAAGCCTTATAAACGCCGTTTCTACGAGATACGACACTTTTGCTGGCAAATGAATTACAAAAAACTGGTTTCGCTCCGGGGCGGTGCCAAGAGCGCCTGCCCTCCGGGTTTCTGAGGTGTACTGAACTAACCTGGAATCTGCTGCTGTATCTTAGGTTTCCGGGCGAAGTATTTACCAAGAAACCGACTTTGTGATTCCGCGTGCCTAAGTCCTGTCTCTACATTAAAGCTTTCAACTTCGCTCCGCCGCAGGCAGAATGAAGTTGAAAGCTTCCAAGACTTTCAGTAGTGTGAGAACAGCCCCAGATTTTATCTGGTGCTGCCCCACAACTGCCACTTGTTTTAGAACAACTCGAAGCTGTTCGAGGTAATTGTCAGACCAGTCTGCAACTGAGCAACAGTTAGCACTCCGTTGCTGCCGTTGAAGTACAACGCACCGCTTGTTGGGTCGTAGACCAACTTGTTCGTCGTGCCTGCTCCTGGGCTGGCTGCGTTGAAACCAGAAACGACTACAAACTCGGTGGCATCGAAGCTGCTGCCCAAACCAGAGAACACACCGCCCTGCTTCAAGCGGATCTTATCTTCGCCTGGGGTAAAGTCAGTGATCGTGTCTACGCCATAATCGCCACCGCTGGAGAAGAAGTAGAACGTATCGCTGCCAGCACCGCCCGTCAGGACATCACTTCCTCTGTCGCCAGAGATAAAGTCATTGCCAGAGCCACCATCGACAGTATCGTTATCTTTACCGCCGAACAGGCTGTCGTTGCCGTCGCCGCCGCTGACAACATCGTTGCCTTGGCCGCCATAGACTGTATCGCTCCCAGAGCCGCCGAGTACGGTGTCGTTGCCTCTGTCGCCAGAAACCAGGTCATTGCCATCACCGCCGTCTACGAGGTCATCACCTTTACCGGCAAAGATCACGTCATCGCCGGTGCCACCAGCTACCACATCGGCGCCGCTGCCTGAAAGGATGGTATCGTTGCCGTCGCCGCCGCCGACAGTGTCATTGCCGCCGCCGGTAATAATCAGGTCGTTGCCACCGCCACCAGCGACCACATCGTTGGCCCCAAAAGTCAGGATGATATCGCCTTGGGCGGTGCCGTTTAACCTGTTACTCTCCTGGGTGCCGATAATGTTAGCGCCACCGCCCGGTCCCGGGTTTGAAGATACTGGTGTTGTTGGATTAGTTACCTGTGTCATTTACACTCCTCCTAAAGGATGAATCATTTTTCTACAATACACTTTTCTCTGCTATACAAAACCTGGCTAAGCTTATTTAAGCTCCACCATTCAACTAGAAGTAGTTTCTAGAGGGTCTGCTTCCTGCTTCTACCAAGGGAGTCGGCTCCTACTTGTCCACAGGCGTAAATTTGGGTGGAGCAGCACCCTATTTTTCAAATGAGTACAACTATTTTTTTTGAAGCTTTTAGCCAACGAAACCGGACATTGGTTGAGACCCTAATTGACCCGGCTGCCATAAGTTGTCATGTAATTTAAATTGTCCGTAAGGAGGTCGGGATCGCAAGTTGAATCCTGTATTCCTTGAGCAGCAAATATCGGTTGTTTCCTGCTGTGGACTCTCGACTCCACCACTCCCTCCCTCCTCTAACACCAAAATATTTCAACTAAACGTTTGTGAGTGTACCATACTGAGCTTCGATGCGGCTAGTCATTTTTAAAACAATAGCCGGGAAATACACATAAACCATTTTTAATCGGAGTATGCTCTCAAGATCGAGAAATCGCACCGGGCCCTTCTTGGCACTGTCGATCGCCGGGAAGTTCGATCGCCCGCAATGGGGCTGGAACTGAGTTGCGACTTTATCAGTACACTGTAGTTGACCAGACTTTTGATTTTCGTCAATAGTTCCCCAGAAATCAAAATTTTTTAGCTAGCTTTCAAAGCAAGCCCGCGCACGCTCGAGGCCGCATTCAATCAAAAGTTCGTCCCAACACAATCCCCGACGGACTCTTGAGGCTCATTACCTTGATTTTTCCACCGAAATCCCTCGCACTCAACCCAGGATTTTGGCTAAAAAACCCGGTTTTTCAACCCAAATAGCTCATTACAGCCATGAGCCACATCCATCCCGACAATCTGACAATGCAGCGCTTGTGTTGGGAAGTTGAGATGAACGGTAGGCCCGTAGAGTGGTGACGGTACTGTCAGTCGATTTTAAATTTGAGATTTTAGATTTTAGATTTACTCCACAGATGAATCTGGGAGGTTGAACAAAGATCTAAAATTTTGGGCTGCTGGCGACTCCTGTCGGAAACTGGTATCCGTTTTTGGGCGGGGTCAAAGCTGAGAAGAAACTGCTGCGCATCTTGTAAAAGTTTATAAACAGAATGCAACTGCCGGTCAGCTCTAAACTCCGTCATCAATCCTTTCCCATCTAAAACCTCAAATCTCAAATCTCAAATGGTATTAATTGTCTCTTGGTTCGGGACACAGTGTCAAACCGAAAAATATGCGGCGTTGCATATATTCATAACGATCTTTAAAAATAGGAAGTGGCAGAATAAAGGCAAAGTTGTTCAAACTTAAAAAATGCAATGCCCCAAATGCAACGGTGAAGATGTAGTTAAAAATGGACATCGATACGGAAAAGAGTGCTATCGACGTAAGCAATGCAATCGCCAGTTTGTCGAAACCTATAGTGAGCGTGGATATTCCGAGGATGCCAAACAAATTTGCTCCTCTCATATACTGTAATGGCATGGGGCGCGAGACAAATTGAGCGTTGTAATGCTATCAGCCACAATAGTGTCATCAACTGGGTCAAAGAAACAGGGGAACCATTACCTGAAACTGAGGCAGTTGAAACCATACCAGAAGTAGGAGAAATCGACGAAATCCAGACATTTGTTGGCTCAAAAACAACAAGATCCTTGTATAGACACCAGTCAATCATTTTGCTGAAGGCATTCTTGCTTGGACGTTAGGGGATAGCAGCAGTGACACTTTTGTTGCTTTGTGGAGGATGAGTAAAAATTGGTCTTGCTATTTCTGGGTCACTGAGGACTATTGTGTTTACCCAAAATATATCAACTCTGAAGACCATATTGTTTGCAAGACTTATATGACAAGGGTGGAAGGAGACAACACGAGATTAAGACATTATCTGGCGCGGGTTACATCGCAAGACCTTATGTTATTCCAAGTCTCAAGAGATGTTGCAACTTTCAATTAGTTTGTTGGTTTTTTATCTCAAGCACCAGCATCAAAAATATTTCTCTGTTTTTCCTCGATCATTATCAATATATGCAACGCCGTTATGCGTTTGCCCAATTGTAAGCTGTTGCACATTTAAACTGTGATACACCCATTCCCCTTGTTTTTGATTTTTCGACCCCATTTAATAATTAACTCTCCTTCATTTAAGAGGCGATGTAATAAATACTCTAGCTCTTCAATTGATGTAAAAAGTCGATTTGCAATATATTTTTTTGTCGAATGCCAGACTAATTCAATCAAATTATAGTCTGGGCTATATTCCGGGAGGAATTCTAAATGAATGTTAGGTAATTCTGTCTCAATTTTTTCGAGGTACTCTTCTTTTTTGTGAAAACTAGCATTGTCAAGGATGATTACTATTTTTGCTCCCTTTTTAGCAAATTCTGATGCTTGATTACCTGCTGATACCCATTCATTAATTAGCTCTTGGTAAAAGATTTTTAGCACTCTATAAAAATTATATGAATTGCCTTTATTTAGAAATTCTACAAACCTTTTTTTGTCTGAATACCTCAGACCTCCCATTACATTAATTCTTCCTTTTCTTCTGTCTCCCCTGACTTTTTTTCGGCTTCCTTTTTTACACCAGTTCTTTCTTCTAGTTACTCTCAAACTGAATCCACTCTCGTCCCAAAACCATACCTGCAATCGTTCTGGAGTTGATTTTTTTATTTTTAAAAACTTTGATATTTTTTCTTTAAATGCTGTTCTTTTGTCGGGATTTATTTTAGATTCTAAGCTATATTTTGCCCAAAGGTAAACGTACTTTTTTTGCTTTAATATCCTCCGAACTTGCGCTCCACTTAATTTTATTCCGGTACTCTCCTCTAAATATATTGCTAATCTTTGTGCTGTCCATCTTCCAAATTCGTATCCTAAGTCTTGAGGTTCTTTGTCTATAGTTTCTAATAATATTTCTATATATTTATCTGTGGCTTTTCTATGGTTTCCACTCATCCTTGCATCGGTTAGAGTTTCTAGATTATCGGGATCTCCCTTCAGACACCAATGAGACACCTTATTTACTGAACAACCCAAAAATTCAGCAATTTTAGCTTGAGTTTTCCCATCATTGAGCAATAATAAGATCAGAATTCTTTCTCTAATATCTCCGTTTTTGGGTCTTCTGGGTTTGAGGTGATAATAAAAACTAATTAGAAAAGCCAGCTAATAGTCGAGCTCGAAAATTG